>DATIRH010000055.1:0-7205 GCA_035469845.1 Proteiniclasticum sp.
CAACAAGACACTTGGAAGATTCACACTTTCAGGAATTGCATCAGCCAGAAGAGGTATTCCACAGATCGAAGTAACTTTCGACATCGATGCCAATGGTATCGTCAAGGTAAATGCGATGGATAAGGCTACGAACAAGGAAGCGAATATCACTATTACAGCGTCTACGAACCTATCCGATGCTGAAATCGATAAGGCAGTAAAAGAAGCTGAAAGATTTGCTGAAGAAGACAAGAAGAAGAAAGAAGAAGTAGAGACAAAGAACAATGCAGACCAGGCAATCTATCAGACTGAAAAGTCCTTAGAAGAACTGAATGAAAAAGTAAGTGAAGAAGATAAAGTAAAGATCAACGAAAAAATTGAAGTACTGAAGAACATCAAAGACAGCAATGACCTGGAAGCAATCAAAAAGGCGACTGAAGAGCTGACAAATGAGTTCTATAATGTATCCTCGAAGATTTATGAGGCTGAAGCAGCTAAGAATCAGGGAGCAGAAGCTGGACAGACTGAAGATGCAGGTGCACAAGGCCCACAGGGTGATAACGTAGTCGATGCAGATTTCAAGGTTGAGGATGATAAAGAATAAGGTTATAATACTAAAGGAGTTCAATAGGGATGGGCAGAATTGCCCTTCCCTAATTGAAATTAATCCGTATTCTATGCCTTAGCTGAAGGCAGTTCGAAATAATAGGTGGTGTAAAAATGGCGAAAAGAGACTTATATGAGGTTTTAGGACTTCAAAAAGGTGCCGATGAAAAACAGATTAAGAGTGCTTTCAGAAAACTTGCGATAAAATATCATCCGGATAAAAATCCAGGTGACAAGGAGTCTGAAGAGAAATTCAAAGAAATCAATGAGGCCTATCAGGTTCTCTCCGATCCTCAGAAAAAAGCGCAGTATGACCAGTTTGGTACTACTGAATTCAATGCGGGTGGAGCTGGAGCTGGAGCTGGTTATAATGCTCAGGACTTTGGTGATTTCGGAGATATTTTCGAATCCTTCTTTGGTGGCGGATTCGGCGGTGGTGGATCCAGAAGAAGAACAGGACCAAGACGTGGTGCTGATCTTGAATATAGACTGGACCTCACATTCGAAGAAGCGGTGTCTGGTTTAGAAAAGGATGTTACGATTACGAGAACCGAGGATTGTGATGTCTGTAATGGTTCAGGAGCCAAGAAAGGTTCTACACCTGTAACTTGTAAGACTTGTCATGGACAAGGATCTGTTAGAGTGCAGAGACAGACGCTCTTCGGAAATATGGTGCAAGAAACGGTATGTCCTACCTGTGGCGGTGTCGGTGAAATGATCTCTGACCCTTGTGATAGCTGTAAGGGTAAAGGTCAGGTAAGACAAAGAAGAAAGATCAGTGTAAAAGTGCCTGCGGGAGTTGACACTGGTAATGTAATGCCATTAAGAGGTCAGGGAGATAAAGGAGCTAAGGGTGGTCCTGCGGGAGATCTTCATATTGTCATCAATGTGAAGCCTCATAAGTTCTTTATCAGAAAAGGAAGCGACATCTATGTCGACACTCATATCAATATTGCTGAAGCCTCTCTTGGTAAAGAAGTGAAAGTACCTACCGTAGATGGTGATGTATCCTATGAGATTCCTGCTGGAACTCAGTCTGGAACACTTTTCAGATTAAGAGGTAAAGGCGTGACGATGGTGAATTCTAGAAGCGGAGCTCGTGGAGATCAGTATGTCAATGTGATAGTTGATGTACCGAAGAAGCTGAACGACGCTCAGAAAGAAGCTCTATATCAGTTTATGGAAGCTTCAGGTCAGATCGTCGATCGTGAGAAAGAAGATAAGAAAGAGAAGAAAGAAAAGAAGAAGTTTGGTATATTCTAAAGAATTTACATTTCAGATAAAATAGTGATAGCCTCAGTCGTTCTAACATTGAATGACTGGGGCTATACCTTTGTATATGTTTAGGATTTACTATATTGGCAAGAAGTGTATTATAATAAGAGAAAGCTCGGTGATGCAGACCTGGGAAAATTGAGTGCAAATAAGGGAATGCATCTCGTATCACCCATATCGAAACGGTGAGAATGAAAAAAAAGAAAGAAGACTTTACGAACGAAAGATATGGCATGAAAACATGTATGCCAATACGCAAAAGAATCTCATTACAATGTAGTAAACAAAATACTTCAGCAGTAAACATAGGAGTTGAAAATATGAGTAAATGGAATGAAATCAAGATTGTTCTGATGGAAGAAGATTTAGAGTATATACAGGGTATTCTGTACTCGATGGATGTCAAAGGGATTTCCATAGAAGACCCAAGCGATATGCTAGGAAGAGAGAAGGGGCCTCTGACTTGGGATTTTGCCGATATCAACATATTTGAGTATGGGAAAGACAAGGCAGTTGTGAGAGCCTATTTTAACATCGATGTGGATGTGAAAGAAATCATCAGTGAAATTGAAACCAGAATTGAGAATGCGAAAGAGTTTGATGTGAATATCAAAGACTATGAAATTTTTTCAGAAGAGGTGAATGAGGAAGACTGGGCCAACGAATGGAAAAAATACTACAAGCCGACAAAAGTCGGGCATAGATTTGTTATAAAGCCTCTATGGGAAGAATATGAAGCCAAAGGGGATGAGATTATTCTGCAGATGGATCCTGGCAAGGCTTTTGGTACGGGTACCCATGAAACCACAAGACTGTGCCTGGAAGCCATTGAGAATTACATGAAGAAGGATACCAGAGTATTTGATATCGGTACTGGTTCAGGAATTCTCGCCATCGGTGCTTCCTTATTGGGAGCAAAGGATGTGGTGGGAGTGGATCTTGATATTGTAGCGGTTGATTCTGCTAAAGAAAATGTACGATACAACCATCTGGAGAATGTTGAAATTCTTCATGGAAATCTAATGGATGTTGTAGATGGAACAGCAGACATCATTGTCGCGAATATCATCGCTGAAGTCATTCTGATTCTTATTGACGATGTGAAGAAAATGATCAATTTGGATGGTGTGTTTATCTCATCGGGAATCATACGAGAGAAAGAAAAAATGGTTACAGACGCGCTTCATGAAAAAGGATTTTCTATAAAAGAAGTGAGAAGAGAAGGGGAATGGGTCTGTATCGTTTCAGAGGTGTCCCATGCATAAATTTTTTACGGATGAAATAGAGGAGTCAGTTGCTTATATTTCAGGTGATGACCATAAACATCTTTCAAGAGTACTTCGACTGAAAGAGGGAGACTCGGTAATCATAAATGACTTGAACGGAGTAGATTATCTGGGCTGGATCGAAGTCATAGATAAACATAACACCAGAATCGAATTGAGAGAGAAAATTGGCAGCAGCAACGAAAGCTGTCTTGAGATCACCTTATATCAGGGGCTTCCAAAAGCTGGAAAGATGGATCTTATTGTCCAGAAATCGACAGAACTTGGTGTGCTTCGAATTGTGCCTGTTGTCACGGAAAGAGTTGTTGTAAAGAACAGTTCTGAGTTCAAAAAACTCGACCGATTAAGAAGAATCACGCTGGAAGCTGCAAAGCAGTCCAAAAGAAGCAGAATTCCGGTCATCGAGATGCCTATGACATTTCAGGAAATGCTCCAGGACATGAAGAAAAATCAGATACTCATCGTCCCATATGAAAATGCGGAGAACTACGGATTCATATCTCTGAAAAATGAACTAGCGGAACTTTCATCCTGCGGGATTCTGATTGGTCCTGAAGGGGGTTTTTCGGATGAGGAAATCACCCTGTTAAATGAAAGAGGGGCGAAAATTGTAACATTAGGGAAAAGGATACTGCGTACTGAAACGGCAGGGTTTACTGCAATAACAATGGCTCAGATGCTTTATGGTGATATGGGAGGAAGGTTATAGATGAAAGTTGCATTTCAGACCCTTGGCTGTCGTGTGAATCTTTATGATTCAGAAGCCATGATCGAAATGTTCAAGAATGATGGATACGAACTGGTAGACTTCAATGAACCTGCAGATGTGTATGTAATCAACACCTGCACTGTCACCAGCATGGGAGATAAGAAATCAAGACAATATATCAGCCGTGCGAAAAGAACCAACGAGGATGCTGTTGTAGCTGTTGTTGGCTGTTATTCTCAGGTAAGCAAGGAAGATGTGATGCAGATTCCAGGAGTGGATGTAATACTTGGGTCAAGAAATAAAAGCGATATCGTCTTCCACGTGAACCGTTCCAGAGCAGAAAGGAAACAGATTGTAGAGGTGAATGATAAGCTGATCCTCGATTCCAAATTTGAGGATCTTGGTGTTACAGGTTACGAAGGAAAGACACGAGCTTTTCTCAAAATTCAGGATGGATGCAACCGCTTCTGCTCCTACTGTATTATTCCTTATGCGAGAGGTGGATTGTCCAGTAAAAACCCCGATAGTGTTCTAAAGGAAATCAGAAAGCTTTCTGAAGAAGGGTTTTCGGAGGTCATTCTCTCAGGAATTCATATCGCATCCTATGGACATGATTTGCCTCAAAAAACGGACCTTCTTGATCTGCTGGAAGAAATAGAGTCTATAAAAGGAATTAAAAGAGTCAGAATCGGTTCCATTGATCCCATGTTCTTTAAAAATGGAAGAATGGACCGAATTGTGAAGCTGAAAAAACTCTGTCCTCATTTCCACCTGTCATTGCAGTCGGGATCTTTGGATACTTTGAAGAGAATGAACCGAAGATATACCCCGGAGGATTTCACAGAAGTAGTGGAAGATATCAGAAACAAACTGGATGGGGCATCGATAACAACAGATGTGATTGTAGGATTTCCTGGAGAATCGGAAGAAGAATTTAATGAAACTTATTCTTTTTTAGATATAATAAAATTGAATAAGGTACATACCTTTAAATACAGCCCGAGATCGGGAACGCCTGCTTATTCGATGAAAGACCAGATAGGTGGAATTGAAAAAGAGCGTCGCAGTAAACTGATTATGGCACAGAGCGATCATAATGAAGATGCTTTTTTAGAAAGCTATGCAGGTAAAATATGTGAGGTGCTTTTTGAAGAAGGAAAAGACGGCATATATATGGGATATACAGTAAATTACATGAAAGTTAAAGTCTATTCTGATCAAAATATGCAAGGCAAGTATGCTAAAACAAAAATCATGAAAGTGGAAAATCAGATGCTGATGGGTGAAATTGTAGAATAATACCATCTTGCATAATTAATGTTCACTTATTTTGTGACAAACGTGTATAATGTATATAAATACAATTGGGAAAGGGGGGAAAAGAAATGGATTGCCTGTTCTGCAGAATTATTGCTGGAGAAATTCCATCTGAGAAGGTTTATGAAGATAAAGATCTTTTTGCCTTCAGAGATATAGATCCAAAAGCTCCTACCCACATCCTTGTAATCCCCAAAAAACATATTCAATCTGTGAATCAGATTGACGAGGATAATGTTCACGTGATTTCAAAAGCCTATATTGTGCTGAAGAAACTGGCTCAAAAAGAAGGAATCGACGAATCCGGCTATCGAATTGTAGTGAATACAAATGAGGATGGTGGCCAAAGTGTTGGACATCTTCACTTCCATTTACTAGGTGGAAGAAGTTTATCATGGCCTCCAGGCTAAAACATTGACTGATTATGGTTTTTATACTATAATTATCAGTGTGTTATTTTGCCCCAAAGGCTGATATTTATATTTTTAACTAGCGGAGGGAGGGATAATGAATGTCAGAAATCAAAGTTGGAGAAAATGAATCTTTAGAGAATGCATTAAGAAGATTTAAGAAGAAGTGTGCCAGATCAGGAATTCTTGGTGAAGTAAGAAAGAGAGAACATTATGAAAAGCCAAGCGTTAAGAAGAAGCTTAAGTCAGAAGCTGCGAGAAAGAGAAAGTTCAAATAGTAGCTATTGAAGAAGGTGTAATCATGACGATCAAAGAACAGATTCAGACTGACTGGAAGAATGCACTGAAAAGTAAAGATAAGGGTAAGGCCAGCGTATTAACCATGGCCAAATCTACAATTCTTTATGCAGAGAAGGACGCTCAATCAGAGTTGTCTGAGGACAAAGTCATAGAATTAATAGCCAAAGAAGTCAAAATGAGAAGAGATGCTGTAGCCGAGTTCGAAAAAGGAAACAGAAGTGACCTGGTTGAACAAGGCAAATTCGAAATAGAAACTTTATTAAGTTATCTACCAAAGCAGTTAAAAGAAGAAGAAATAATTGAATTGGTTGAGAATACAGCTAAAGAAATAGGCGCAAATAACATGAAAGACATGGGGAAACTCATGGCAGCACTCAAACCGTTAACGACAGGAAAAGCTGACGGTAAACTCGTAAGCACTTTGGTGAAGAATTATTTAGCGAAGTAGAATGAACTCATCTTGTATCCAATAGGATCAGGATGAGTTTTTTTTCATGGCCATAATTATATTTGATATTATATTTGTATTGATATAAATAAAACAATAAAGTAAGATGAAGGTAATACTATGGGAGGGATCTTATGTGGAGAAAATATGGTCTGAATATATCAGCTTTGATCTTCGTGCTGATTATTAGAATAATTGTCATTCCTGTCGTTTTACCTGAGGAGTTCGGTGCATATCCCCGAATCATGTCCTATCAGATGAGAAGAGACTATCCTATGTATGATCTGGTTAATTTAAGGAATCTGGAAAGTGCATCGATAAGATCAGGCTATTCTATGGAAACATTGATTGCCATTGATCTGCTGATGATGAATCAGATGAATCCCGATGAAGCAATAAATGGGATTGAAGATGAGTTTAAGGAAATTCCAATGCCCCAATCCTTTAAAATGGAACAGCTGCCTGATAAAATAGTTGAAGTTTATGATATGTACAACAGACCTGTAAGGTTCATTTCAATATTATTTGAAATTACCATGATCATCATATTATCTACAATAGTCTTTTATTTACTGTTTTATCTGTATCATAAAAAAAAGCTGAAACGGAGCAATCACTTGGATGAGAGAATAAACTGATGTTGATAAAAATAAAAAAGAGTGTAGAATAGGAAATCGGGTTATAATAGAATGATGATTATAACTCATTTTTTTCGAATAAAATAAACAGGAGGGAATTATGGACAATAAAGCGCTGATGTTAAATCTTACGGATGGAAAAATTGATATTCAATATATGAACTCAAAATTCCTGCCTTTGCAGATGGATGAAGTGAGAGTCAAAGTAGCATTTTCGGGAATCAACTATAAAGATCG
>DATIRH010000056.1:0-2274 GCA_035469845.1 Proteiniclasticum sp.
TATGTTCCTGACTTACTGCGGATGCACCATGTAGAACAATTGGGAAACCTGGGATCTTCTTCTGGATTTCTTCCAGGATATGGAACTTAAGATCAGGTTCTCCTGCAAATTTAAATGCACCATGGGAAGTTCCGATGGCGATTGCCAAGGAATCTACGCCCGTTCTCTTCACAAAGTCCACTGCCTGGTCTGGATCTGTGTAAACATGCTCTTCAGCATGAACATCATCTTCAACACCAGCTAGAATACCAAGTTCAGCTTCTACGACAACACCCTTTGAGTGTGCGTATTCCACAACTTCTTTTGTAATCTTTATATTCTCTTCAAGATCAAGATGAGATCCGTCAATCATTACGGATGTGAATCCAGCATCGATAGCTTCTTTTACTGTCGCAAGGTCTGGACCGTGATCAAGATGAAGTGCGATATCAAGTCCTGTCTCTTCAACAGCTGTAGCTACCATAGCGTGAAGATATCTTGGGCCAGCATATTTCATTGCTCCCTTTGATACCTGAAGAATTACTGCTGAATTCTTCACTTTGCATGCATCGACGATTCCCTGGATGATCTCCATGTTGTTGATGTTGAATGCTCCGATAGCATACTTGCCTTCATAGGCCTTCTTAAACATTTCTGTTGTTGTGACTAATGCCATTAATACAACCACCTTTCAATTTATCTTTTGAAAAAATTATGTTTAGCGATTTCCAGATTATATCTATAGAATCCACTTAAACTCTTCTTTTATTATATAGCATTTTTTCTTATGAAACCATATCATAGAAGACTTTAAATTACGGTTAACAATTGTATTTCATCATGTAATGGGTTTCCAGAAAAGAGGTAGCACTCTATCTGCAACAATCAGGTGCTATTTTCAGTGATTCTCGTTATAATGGAGAAAAGAACAAAGAATGAATAAAATCATAGCTGTTTCAACGAGAATAAACGGGGGGTGCAGAATGGATATTGATGCTGAAATGGATAGAGAGGAAATTGGTGTAAGTTTTGAAGAGATTAAAAACCTTCGAAAAGGAAACCTGAAACCCATCCTGGCAAGAGTAAAAGGAGAATATTTCGAACTCAACGGAGAATTACGAGGCCGGAAAAATCTTATTCCAGTCTATACAGATGACTATGTAGGCCATAAGGCCTATGAAAGAACCTTGTCTTTTATTTTAATCACAGCATTTCATCGGATTTTCAAAGGCATAGAGGTGATCATAGACCATTCCATCAGCCGAGGTCTATACTGCTGGAGCAGAGACAGAATTCTCACTGAAGAGGAGCTTTTAAAACTTGAAGTTGAGATGAAAAGAATCATAAAAGAAGATTATCCCATCACGAAAGAGTGCATGCTCATTGAAGATGCGCTGGAAATGTTTCAGAAAGCAGGCAATATGGATAATTATCTTCTATTGAAACAAATGCCTTACAGAGAAATAAAAATGTACAGACTGATTGATCAGTATGCTTATTTTTACGGTAAGATGGCCGTTTCTACAGGTGGCATCAATCTGTTTTCATTGACATCCTATAAGAGTGGCTTTGTCATGAGCTATCCTACAGTAAAGGACCCCGATGTTCTAAAGCCGTTTGAACCACAGGACAAACTCTTTGAAATATTCGAAGAGACAGCCAGGTGGGATGAACTGATTGGTGTGAGCTTCGTGGGATATCTCAATGAAAAAATCAGAAATCATGAGGCAAGAACCCTCATAAATATCACTGAAGCCCTTCACGAAAAAAAAATCGCATATATTGCGGATGATATTAAAGCAAGAGAAGAAGTGAAGATCGTGCTCATCGCAGGACCGAGTTCTTCAGGGAAAACATCCTTTGCCAACCGATTGGCTGTTCAGCTGCGCGTCAACGGCCTTGTTCCTTTTCCTGTGAGTATGGATGATTACTTCGTGCCTAGAAGGCTTACACCTAAAAAGTTTGATGGCAGTTATGACTTTGAGAGTCTGGAAGCATTGGAGCTGGATCTTTTCGAAAGGCATATGCTTGATATTCTGAATGGGGACGAAGTTGTTCTTCCAAAGTTCGATTTCAAGACTGGTACTCGTGGAATCTCAAATACAAGAGTGAAGCTTCCAGAAAATGGCGTGATCATCATTGAAGGGATTCATGGATTGAATCCGAGGCTTCTTGCAGGAATCGAAGACAAGTACAAATTTAAAATCTATATCAGTGCCCTCACGGTGCTGAATCTGGATAAATACAACAGGATTGCCACAACAGATGTGAGAAAGCTCAGAAGGATGGCTAGAG
>DATIRH010000057.1:0-3337 GCA_035469845.1 Proteiniclasticum sp.
ACCCGTTAAGAAGAATTTCAGTCATTGGCGCAGGAATATTCAATTCTCCATGTGGAAGCCTTATTATTCCATGTCCTGTGTTCAGGCTATTTACCCACACTTGTTGTATATTGAAGTATCTGCATCCAAGAGAAACTCCGATAGCATCAATGATTGTGTCAATCATCCCTTCATAATGAAAGTCTACCTGTTTCAACTTGATTTTATGGGCTTCTGCTTTACTTTGAAAAAGTGCATTCAGAATACTGAGTGTTCCCTTTTTTATTTCTTCATCCAACGATGATTCCTCGATTCTCACTAAAACATCAATAGCACTAAGCTTGTCAAAGCAGCTTTCTGAACTTGCTGCAATTGTATTGAAGTAGACAACTCTTTTTCCCTCAATATTTCGCTCTTTCAAAACAAGTTCATAATCATCTTCATTTAATATGAGTCTTATAGTCTGATTCAGCATTTCAAGTTCAAGACCTAAACTTATAAATGCGCCAATCAGCGCATTTCCGCTTATCCCTTTGCTTCCATCTATATATAGTGTAGTCACATTATTTACCACCTTAATTTACTATCTATTCAAATTTTACCATACCCTCAAAATATTCCATAGAAAAACACCCTGCAGATGATGACTAAAGTTTCACTTCACTCAACATCTGCAGGGTATATATTTTTCATTTTCTGGACATAAGCAGTGCTCCATTTCGAATAATTGTCAGAATAGACTCAACGAGTTATTTCATCTCCACATTTATAGACCAATTGAATCCCACTGTTTAGACCAGTGCTTTCTCTCCCTTATTGGTCACTTTGGACTGAAACTACTCTATATCTAGCTTAACGCGAACCTATTTATCTACTTCTCTCATTATCATATTATAAAGGTGTTGATAAGAAATAGGATTGTTTCTCAAAATTTCTTTCATATCCTCATATTCAGGACTGTAGTAAGTATCTTCACCATTCTTTACACATTTCACTGAAACTTTACCATAACTGGTCTGAACCATCATGAACTCTCTTTCCAGCACAGTTCGTTCCAGAACTGATCTTCGTATACCAATAGCTGAAGTGTGGGTGAAAATAATGTCTTCCATCTTCATTCTGTCCTGAGTCGCACAAATAACACTCTACTTGTATGCAGGTCTGTTTTTCTTCATATAGATTGGTGTGTAGAACACATCTTTTGCACCGATTTCCATGAGTCTCTCCATGACAAACCCTAAGACTTCTCCCTTGCTGTCATCCAGATTACTTTCAAGAACCACAACCTCATCATGACTTTTTTGAACTTTACTACTATCTTCCAGAAGATAAGCTCGTAAAATATTAGCATGTTTAAAATCTTTCTTACCAGCTCCTAAACCAACATTGATCAGTTTATAACTTGAAGGTAATGTTTTTCTTGTACGAAAGGCTGCCGCCAATGCAGCCCCGGTTGGTGTGATCATTTCTCCTTTAGTATCTGTAATCTTGAGTTCAAGATCATTTGCCACAACTATGTTCAATGTAGCAGGAACAGGTACAGGTATCACACCATGCTGACACCAGACATGACCAGTCCCCTCGTATAGTTCAGATACAACTATCTCATCCACACCCAGTTCATCTACCAGAACGCAAGCTGAAACTATATCCACAATGGATTCGACTGCACCCACTTCATGAAAATGCACTTCATCTACAGGTAGTCCATGTGCTTTAGATTCAGCATCAGCAACAATATCAAAAACTTTTTTTGCCAGTGTCTTAGCTCCAACTGTGATCCCCGAATCCTCGATAATTTTGTAGATATCATGAATATTGCGATGTACATGGTTGTTATTGTGAGCATGATTATGTTCGTGATCATGCTCGTGATTGTGCTCGTGATTGTGGTCGTGATTGTGCTCGTGATCATGTCCATGAACATGATCTGCTTCGTGACTATGGTCATGAACATGATGTCCATGACTAGGGCTATGAAGATCGTGATGGTGTTCATGCTCATGCGTATGATTTTCTTCATTCAGAATTACATCAAATGAAGCTGCATCAATACCACATTTCTCTCTTCTTCCAGTTTCGACCCGATATCCATCCACATGAAGACTCTCGAGCGCTTTTCTCAGGAAGTCTTCTTTTCTTACAAGATCAAGAAGTGCCGCAACGGTCATATCTCCACTGATTCCTGAATAACATTCCAGGTATAATATTCTATTTCCCATGGTTCCCCTCCGTTAGTCTATTGATTTGTGTGCCTAGATAGGCTGCTCCAAAACCATTGTCAATATTTACGACAGCAATACCCTCAGCGCATGAATTAAGCATCGTTAATAGTGCTGAAAGTCCGTCAAAGTTCGATCCATATCCCACGGATGTCGGAACCGCGATAACTGGCTTATCCACCATACCGGCGATAACTCCAGGTAAAGCACCTTCCATTCCTGCAACAGCAATAATGCAGTTGGCTTCTTGAATGGCACCAATTTTTGAAAGCAATCTATGAATTCCAGCTACTCCTACGTCATAAATTCTTACGACATTACTTCCGAAAAATTCTGCAGTCTGCGCAGCTTCTTCCGCCACAGGAATATCTGATGTTCCTCCTGTACAGACTGCAATGAGACCTTCTCTTTTATGTACATGTCTCTGTATCCTTATAATTCTTGCAATCTCATCATACTCAGCATCAGGAATCATTTCCTTGACTTTTTCATACAGCTCTCTGGTCTCTCTGGTTCCAAGAACATCTACTCCCTTTTCATCAAAATTCATGAAAATCTTTACCAGATGATCCATAGCCTTTCCACTACAATACATAACTTCACCGAATCCAGAACGAAGTTTTCTGTGATGGTCAAGCTTTGCAAATCCCAGATCTTCATATGGCAGTTTTTTTAATGTTTCCTCCGCTTTTTCTATAGAAATCTCTCCATTTTTCACTTTTTCCAGCATTTCCTTAATATCCATTAATCAATCTGTCCTTCCTTACATTTCTATTTCTATTTCTATTTCTCAAGATGAATGTCCATACTACCACTTCTGAATCCTTCCAAATCCAGTGTTATGTAGTTAAATCCGAGAGATTTTAATTTGCTTATGACTTCCTTGCTTTTATTCATGAAGTCAGTAAATTCAGCTACCGGTATTTCTATACGGACAATTTCTTTGTGAACTCTTAATCTCATCACTTCAAATCCCAGTGATTTTATAAATTCCTCACCTTTTTCAATCTGCTTAAGAAGTTTGAAATCAATATCTGTTCCGTAGGGAAGTCTTGTAGCTAGACAAGGTGCAGAAGGTCTTCTGGAAACCGAGATACCTAGTTCTGATGCGAAACTTCTTACTTCTTCCTTTGAAA
>DATIRH010000058.1:0-5114 GCA_035469845.1 Proteiniclasticum sp.
ATTTGGGCTGTCACTGATTCGTCTCTGGTTCAGTATGCTGGGGTCCAGGTCTTTAAAGAAGAAAGTGGATAGAGACACTTATTATGGAGAAGTATTTAAGAGAGCCCAGAGACATACAAAAGATCTGCTCAGAATTTCAAAAATGAATCTTGTAGTAGAAGGGCTTGAGAATATCCCAGATGAACCTGTGGTCTTCATGGGGAATCATCAGTCCTATATCGATATTTATGTTGCTTTTAGTTCCTTATCCAGAAGACTTATCCTCATCGGGAAGAAAGAGATTCTAAAAATACCCATAATCGGTAATTTAGGCCGTGAGATGAACGTACTCTTCCTTGATCGAGATAATCCTCGTGAAGGATTAAAAACGATTCTGGAGGCGATCAGGCTCATTAAAGAGGAACGGTTCGATGTGCTCATTTATCCGGAAGGCACTAGGAGTAAAACAAGTGAAATGGGAGAATTCCATAAAGGCAGTTTTAAGATCGCACAAAAATCGAAAGCACCGATTATTCCGATGGTTGTGAGTGATGCTTACAAGGTGTTTGAAGACACCTATAGAGTCACGCCCGATGTGAATGTTCATCTGAAGTTTCTTCCGCCCATCTATCTGGATGAACTGAGTGCAGAAGATGCAAAGAATATTGATCAGGTGCTGAAAGACATCATACAGAAAGAACTGGATCTAATCAATTCATAATAGGGAACACAAAAACAGCTGCATCACTGCAGCTGTTTTTGTTTCCCATATTCTATAATTTGATATTTCGGTCAAGTGGCTGTGAAAGTGAGATAAATGTATCTGTTCTCTGCACACCACTGATGATATTGATACTATTGAGAAGAAGATCCTGCAAGTGAGAAATATTCTTACATACAAGTTTTGTAAAGATAGAATAGTCTCCTGTAGTATAATGCAGTTCTACAATTTCATTGATATTCGCTAATTCATCAATAGCTGCCTGGAAAGATGAACTCTTGTCCAGATAGATACCGACGAAACAGCACACGTCATAGCCCAGTTTAGGCATATCTAATAGGATCTTTGTCCCTTTGATAATACCAAGATCTTCCATTTTCTTCATTCTTACATGAATTGTTCCGCCTGAGACATGACATACTCTTGCAATTTCAAGATATGGTGTTCGAGCGTCCTTGATCAGAATTTCCAATATCTGAAGATCTAAATCATCCAAATTAATTCCCGTACTACTTGTCATAATGCACCCCCATAATTCGATATAACTTATTATATCAAATAAAATGACATAAAATAGTAATATCGTAAAAAAAATATTCTTTTTCCATGAAATTTATAATACACACAATTTAACAATTTGTAAAGAGGTGTTTTTATACCGAAAAATTTATCTTTCTTGATTATTAGTCTGGAATGGCATAAAATGAAAAGGAATTGAGGGAGGTTTTAACTTGAATTGGACTAATCTGTTAATTATCTTTGCCATGTCCATTGCTATATTCTTCGTTTACTCCATAGTGAATATCAACTATTTAAGTAAGCTTAAAGTCAGCAAATGGACAGTCCTTGTCGTATCACTTGTCTTCTTGTTTATAGGTCTGATCATACCCGCTTATACCGACAATCTGATCATTCACTATATTCCTACAGCGATATTTGTATTCTTTTTTCTATGGTATTCTGATTTATCTGGACTTTCCAAAATTGGAGCACCAAAAAACAAGAACACGAATGCAAATACAATCAAACCGAAGGCAAAACCAAACAAATTGAAATATGCCAACGAGAAAGACATTGTCAAATCTGGTAATGTAAAAGAAAAGAGTAAACTGTTTAAGAAAAAGAACAAATAATTTCTTTATAATTCTAAAAGAGATTTTTTGAGCAAGCATTCATTGCTTGCTTATTTTTATATGGAAAAATCGCCGCATAATACTCTATGCGACGATTTTTTATGTGTTTAATTCTTAGATCATGAGCATCCGGTGGTTGTTCCGCAGTCAAGGCAGACCTTACAGGTTCCATTCTTGACCATTCTGGTACTCTGACATGTAGGGCAGACAGCATCATACAGTTTTTCACCGTTTTTCTCTGCATCTACTATAATTTCCTTCATATCAGTTTCATCAACAACCATAGCAAGCTGCTTGATATTTTCAGGCTCATACTGATTATTCACAAATCTTGAACGTGATCTGGTAAGTACATCATTTTCTTCAGGTTTGATCTGTACTCTTGAGTAGTCACCCAGCTCAATGTCAATAACCTTGGAGATCAGATCCGAAATAGAGCTCACATTCTTGATGTAAGGATGTTTGGATACGAATCCGTAAGGCTCGTATTTCTGTCCTCTCAGCATTTTCGAGATATCCTTTGGTGGAATATGATATTGAAGCATCACAGAAACAGTCTTTGACAGGGAATTCAGAAGACCTGTAATCAAGGTTCCTTCTCTATCTGTAGTCATATAGATTTCTGAAATTTCTCCTCTGGCATTCCTGTTGACAGTGACATATACTTTTACATCATCGATCTGTGCAGGATGGGTATGTCCAGCGCGGATACCGTTCATCTTTTCTCTTCTGTTTCCTGCAGAATTTGGTTTTGGAAGGTTCTTTTTGGCTTCCTTCGCATATTCGAGCAGGGCATCATAAGTAAGATTCTCCAGTTCCAGATTTTCATCAAAGTGGTCAATCTTCGTATTCAGCGGTTGTGCAAACTTGGAACCATCTCTGTATAGTGAAATTCCTTTAACTCCGGTCTCCCAGGAGCGGATATGCACTTCCTTGAAGTCATCCACTGTAGCATCCTTAGGCAGATTTACGGTCTTTGAAATCGCACCTGATACAAGTGGGGTTAACGCTGCTACCATCAGAACATGTCCGTAGTGCTGTATGTATCTTTTACCGGTTCCGCATACATTGGCTGTATCAAAAATCGGAAGATGCTCTTCTTTCAGATGAGGTGCTCCCTCGATCTTACCATCAATGACCATACCATCTTCTTCTTTACTGATATAAGCCAGGATGTCTTTAACTTCATCCTTTGAATAACCTAAATTCTTCAATGCCACTTCTACAATCGGATTTGCGATGGTCATGAAACCACCACCAACCAGTTTCTTGTACACGACATGAGAGAAGAAAGGTTCAAGTGATGTGGACGCACAATCCATGGCAAAGGAAATTGTTCCAGTTGGAGCAATTACACTTACCTGAGCATTTCTATAACCGAATTTATCACCCATATGAACCGCTTCGACCCAGGACTGTTTCAGTGCATCTGAAAGCTCAGTCTGACCAAGGTCCATAAGAAGTCCATGATTGATTCTCATTGGCTCGTAGTGAAGCTCTTCAAGCTCTGTATCTAACGCACCAGCGACTCTTGCATGATTTCTGATGACTCTGTTCATATACTTCTTGTTGATTTCGTACTTCTCAAAAGGTCCTGCAGCTTTTGCCATGAGTGCTGACACTTTATAGCTTTCACCAGTGATCAGACCCAGGATTCCAGCGGCAAGAACTCTTGCTTCTTCTGAATCATAAGGAATAGCCAGAGCCATGAGTAAGGAGGCTAAATTAGCGATTCCTAGACCTGTCGTTCTGAACATATGGGTCTTTCTTGCGATATCAACCGTAGGGAACTGGCCCCAGTGAATTGATGACTCAAGAACAAGCTGATTCAGTCCGATCATATGCGAAAGACCCTTGACGTCCAAATGGTTCTTCTCCACATCATAGAATCTGTATAAATTCAGAGAGGAGAGGTTACAGCTTGTATCATCCAGGAATGCATATTCTCCGCAAGGGTTGGTGGAATTAAGGCTGTTGTGTTTAGCCCATACGTCTCCATCCTCACCAGCAGGGCAGGTATGCCATGCATTAAAGGTGTCTGTGAACTGAGGTGCTGGATCAGCTGATCTCTGAGCATCATCATTGAACTCTTCCCACAGCTTCGATACTTTGATTTCTCTGTTTACGGAATCATCCACTCTGCCTCGAAGAGTAATTGTAGCATCAGGATCATTCTCCAGATTCTTCACTTTTTTCATGAATTCATCAGAAATACGTAAAGAGTTATTCGAGTTCTGACCAGATACGGTTTCGTATGCTTCACCATCAATGTCCGCATCATATCCCATTTTAGCCAGGGCACGAACCTTATCTTCTTCTTTTGCTTTCCACATTATAAACTCTTCGATTTCAGGATGATCCACATCAAGACAGACCATCTTGGCTGCTCTTCTTGTGGTTCCGCCTGATTTGATAGCACCCGCATTTCTGTCGAGTCCTTTCAGGAAGCTCATGAGACCTGAAGAAACACCACCACCTGTAAGTTTTTCACCTACAGCTCTGATATTTGAAAAGTTTGTTCCAGTTCCTGATCCGCCCTTGAAAAGCTTCGTTTCTGCAACATACTGTTCAGATATGGAGTGTTCCCCAAGGAGCTTATCTTCTATGGAAAGAATAAAACAGGCGGAAGCCTGGGTTCTTGTATACGTATCTTGTGATTTTACTACTTTCTTCTGTTCCAGGTCATAGTAATACAGGTCATTCTGTCCACCTGTGATGCCATAGCTCTGCTTAAGGCCTGTATTGAACCACTGAGGTGAATTCGGAGCGAACATCTGATTCAGTAGTCCAAAGACCAGTTCATCATAAAAAATGTCCTTCTCTTCCTGGGTTTTGATGATTCCTTCATCTGCCAGTGATTCCATCCAGAATGAAACCATTCTGTGCACAACCATTTTCATGGAATTCTCGGAACCGGATTCATTGTTTACTCCAGCTCTTCTGAAATACTTCGAAGCAATAATGTCTACTGCATTCTGAGAATAATGAACAGGGAATTCCAGGTCTTTCATTTCTACAATCACTGATCCTGTTTTATGATTTTTCAAGAGAACATCTCTTTTGCTCCATTGGAACATATCATAAACAGTTTTGTCTTTATTATTGTCCAGCTCTTTAGTATAATAACGTTTGAACAAGTCTTTAATATCTTTCATTGCTAACCTCCCAAATAATTGACGATGGATTAAGTATAATACTATATGTTGTGCAAAGCAATACTCAAAACCACAATATATAGATATTTAACAATTTCACATTGCGAAAATTAGGGGAAAAGAAAT
>DATIRH010000059.1:0-2095 GCA_035469845.1 Proteiniclasticum sp.
AGGAAAGCTCGTTTACATTTATTCACTACAGAATAATTATATATTTCTATCTCTTCTAATGCCATAGATTTTTTTCCTTATCATATCAGATTAATGAACTATGCTGATAGAGTGACTGATTGAGTTACATATATATCTGAAATAGTTTTCATGATAGAATGAAATCAGTATAATGAAAATAATAACAGGAACAGGAAGTGATCAGGTGATTAAAGAAATCAATAAAGTATTTATGCTCAGCACTAAAGAGACCAGTTACATCTTTCGTGTTCTTCCATCAGGACATCTGGAAAATCTCCACTATGGCGACAGACGGAGAGAGCAGGATTTCAGAGCACTCTATATGAAACAGAATGCAGGAGCTGGAAGCTCTGTTCTTTATATGGATGGAGCCATGTCCCTTGATCTTCTTCCCCTGGAGTATGCGCCAAACGGGAAAGGTGATTACCGGATCATGCCCCTGGAAATAGAAATGCCGGATGGTTCTTACATCACCGATTTCGTCTATGCAGGACATGAAATCACTGAAGGGACAATTCCCATGGAAACGCTGCCGACAGCTCATGGAGAAGACGCTGTGACCCTCACGGTCACTTTAAGAGACAAGCTCTTTCCAGTGACCATGAAGCTGATCTATACAGTGTTCGCTGAAGCCGATGTCATCACAAGAAGAGTCACCATCAGCAATGGATCGGATGAAACGCTCAGAATCAGAAAAATCATGAGCTTATCACTGGATCTTCTGGCAGACAGTTTTGATGTCATTACACTAGATGGAGGCTGGATCAGAGAAGCCCATGCCCACAGAAGAAATCATGCCCATGGCACACTCATAAATGAATCCACCACCGGAGCCAGCAGCAACAGGCACAATCCCGGTGTGATCTTAGCGGACCCTCATACCACGGAGGATCATGGAAGGTGCTACGGATTCAATCTGATGTACAGCGGGAATCATCACACGGCCATCGAAGTGTCAGCCCACGGCATTGTCCGGGTCATGACAGGAATTTCTCCTCATAATTTTCTCTGGCTTCTACAGCCTGGAGCGTTTTTTGAGACGCCGGAAGCGGTGATGACGACCTCCAGAAAAGGACTGAACGATCTCAGTCATCACTTTCATGATTTTGTGAATCATCATGTTGTGAGCAGACAATGGGAAGGAAAAGTGAGGCCGGTTCTTATGAACAACTGGGAAGCCACATTCTTTGATTTTAATGAGCGAAAGATCCTGTCTATGGCGAAAGAAGCGAAAAAACTAGGGGTGGAGCTTTTCGTTCTGGATGATGGCTGGTTCGGTGAAAGAAATGATGATAAGGCAGGCCTAGGAGATTACGAGGTGAACCGCAAAAAGCTTCCCAATGGAATCAGTGGTCTTGCCAGAAAAATCAAAGAGATGGGACTGTCCTTCGGACTCTGGTTTGAACCGGAGATGGTCAATGAGGACAGCACTCTCTACAGGAAACATCCTGAATATGCCATAAAGGTACCAGGAAGAAAACCATCCAAAGGAAGATATCAGCTGGTTCTTGACCTTTCCAGCGAAGATGTTCAAAGCTATATCATAAAACAGGTGGAGAGTGTTCTTGCAAGTGCGTCCATTTCATACGTGAAATGGGACATGAACAGACATATCAGTGATCTTTATTCAGAGGTGGTCCCTCATCAGGGGATGGCCTTCCACAGCTATATTATAGGGCTCTACAGAGTACTAAGGAAGATCACAGGGGATTTTCCGGATGTGCTGTTTGAATCCTGCTCCAGTGGAGGAAACAGGTTTGATCTGGGTATGCTGTCCTTTATGCCACAGACCTGGGCATCGGATAATACGGATCCCATTGAGAGACTTAAAATCCAGGGAGGACTGAGTTATTTCTATCCTCCGTCTGCCATGGGTGCACATGTATCACAGAGCCCTCATCAGCAGACCCTGAGAAGAACACCTCTGGAGACCAGATTTCATGTGGCTTCCTTCGGGCTGCTCGGATACGAAATGGATCTGACAAATCTCAACATGAAAGAAAAAGAGGAAATCAGCCATCAGATCAGCTGGTATAAGGAGCATCGCGATCTGATGCAGTTCGGAAGATTCTAT
>DATIRH010000060.1:0-2798 GCA_035469845.1 Proteiniclasticum sp.
GCAGGCGTGCTTTCCAGAATTCTTGAAAAGCTCAGGGAGTCTAAAGCCAATATCATAACCATCAATCAGGACATACCGATCAATAATGCGGCAAGTGTAAATCTCACCATTGATACATCAGAAATGAGTATGAGTGTGAAGGAACTTCTGGACAGTTTTGACCAGGAAGAATACATTATAAATGTTCAGCTTGTAGCTGTAGAATAGAAATCGAGAAATAGCAAACCGGATTTCTTCAGTGTGATATCCGGTTTGCTTTTTGATTATTTAATTTATTTACTTATTTATCTTTCTGGTGAAGTTCAGCTTGATCTGACTTGTTTCTACTCTAGAGATTTCATTCGTCCCCTTAATCTTTCCACCAGCTTCAAAACCATGAACAGAAGCGAAGTGTAGACAGGAAACTCTAGAACATTCTTTATGACTCTTGCCCCAAGAAGTACAATGAAAGCATCTCCGTACATCATGCTCAGCCACAGGGTAGTCAGGCCTAGATTGATCACTATAGTGATCATCAGTGAACTTAAGATTATATTGGAAAAGGTGAGTTTCCTCTTGTAGAAAAAGAAACCGAAAAACATACCGATGAGCATGGCGTTTAATGTGAAACCAGGGAAGAAGAATCCATGAGGGCGTACAACATAGCCCAGGATATCACTGATAACACCGATGACTGCACCTACAAAAGGTCCAAAAAGCATACCACCTGCTGCGATAGGCAGCGAAGCAAAACTGATCTGCATTGTGGGTCCTAAAGGAACCTTAAACATGGCAAGGACAACGCTGATGGCGATAAGCATACCACCTAGGGCAACTACTGAGGTTTTTCTCATTTCGTGGACGGACAACTTGAACGTGTTTATCATTTTTTCCATAAAAAAATGACCTCCCTTATTGGTGTAATAACCACATAAAGAGAAGACTCTTCTGTGGCAACGGAATGCGGAATAAATACCGTAAACCTGAAATCGAATCAGGTTTTTCGTCCAGCGGCAACTTCCCGTCCTACTGGCACTTAACGCATGTATTCCTACTTTGCCTGCTCTCATTGTAATCAATATCACGGATATTTTCAACGGAAGGACAA
This sequence comes from Proteiniclasticum sp., assembly GCA_035469845.1. Taxonomy (GTDB): domain Bacteria; phylum Bacillota; class Clostridia; order Clostridiales; family Clostridiaceae; genus Proteiniclasticum. Next base: position 1,088 of record DATIRH010000060.1, read on the forward strand.
AATATACTTATTCTGAGATTATATTCAGCTTCATCAATCAATCTACTTCTCGGGTGGGGTATATTCCTATGATTTCATCAGCAGTGCAAACGACTACAGAACGTCAAATAGAAGTGCAGAAAAGTGTAATCTCGTCTTAAGGCTTCCGTTATAATATGATACAATTTAGAAAGAGAATAAAAAATATCCTTTAGGAGGAAAAAATGAAAGATTTTCATGTAACCAAGAGAAATAAGATCGGTGAAAGAATGAAAGACAATTCAATACTGATTCTTTTTGCGGGGCAGGCACCGAAAAAGACAGCGGATGAAGGTTATAAATTCACCCCGAACCGGAACTTTTACTATATGACAGGAATCGATGAGGAAAATGTGATTCTTGTTATGAAGAAGATGGAAGGGAAAATCACAGAGAGTCTGTTCATCAAGAGAAGAGATCCTGTCATGGTGAAGTGGGTAGGAGAAACGATATCAGAGGAAACTGCAAAAGAGGAATCTGGAGTGGAAGACGTCAGATATCTGGACACCTTTGAAAGCTTTCTGAACCAGGCCATCATGAAAGATGATCTTTACAGGATCTATCTGGATATGGAAAAGGACAGTTATGATTCCTTGGATACAAAAGGCGTGGCATTTGCCAAGGAAATTCTATCGAAGTATCCTCAGATGAAGGTAATGAACATCTACAATGAAATCTGTGCACTTCGTGTGTACAAGTCAGCTGAAGAAGTGGATAAAATCAGAAAAGCCATCGAAATCACCGGCGAAGGTATCCTGAATCTTATGAAGAATGCGAAACCTGGAATGAAGGAAAATCAGCTGGAAGCCTATTTTGACTTTACACTGAAATCACGTGGCGTGAAAGACTTCGCGTTCACCACCATCTGCGCTGCAGGGCATAATGCAACTGTTCTTCATTATGTGGCAAATAATCAGGAAGTGAAAGAAAATGAAATGGTGCTTCTGGATCTCGGTGCCCAGTATGAATACTATCATGGGGATATTTCAAGAACCTTTCCTGTGAGCGGGAAGTTTACAAAGAGGCAGAGAACCTTCTATGATCTTGTGCTGAAAGCCCATGATGAAGTGCTTAAAATGCTGAAACCTGGGGTAGCTTATTCAAAGATCAATGAACTGGTTCATGAAATCTATGCGAAGGAGCTGAAGGCTCTGGGGCTCATCGAGAAAGATGAAGAAGTGAAGAAGTATTACTTCCATAATACTTCCCATTATCTAGGCCTTGATACCCATGATGTAGGAAAACGTGATGTGATTCTGGAAGAGGGCATGGTCATAACCGTTGAACCAGGTCTCTATATCGAGGAAGAAGATATCGGAATCAGACTGGAAAATGATATACTGATCACGAAAGATGGCTATGAGAATCTGTCGAAAGACATCATCATCAGACCGGAAGATGTGGAGAAGTTTCTGGCTTCCAGATAGAAATGAGCTAAATAATACTTAAAATTTAAAGCAAAGATCTCTCATACAATAAGTATGTGGAATCTTTGCTTTTGTTGTTTCGGAGGATGCCTTACAGGGAATCTGACGAAACATAATCAATGCGAAAAAAAGACTCCATTATAAATAATGAAGTCTTTTTCTTATGGTGCAGATAACAGGAGTTGAACCTGCACGAAGTTTCCCTCACTAGCACCTGAAGCTAGCGCGTCTGCCATTCCGCCATATCTGCATAAGTCAACTATTCT
>DATIRH010000061.1:0-3619 GCA_035469845.1 Proteiniclasticum sp.
GGTAACATCGAGGTCGACAGTGTCATCGGTAAGGGAACAAGCTTTGTGATCAAGCTGCCGCTGACGCTATCCATCATTCAGGCCCTGATGGTTCATGTAAGTGATGAAACCTTCGCTCTTCCACTGGGACTCATCGAAAAGGTCGTCCAGGTCAATTAAGGCTATATCAAGAAATCACATAATGGAGATGTCTATGTCTATAGAGACAAGGTGATTCCGGTGATCCGGATCAATGAAAAGCTCTCACTTCTGAATAAGTCGGAGGATCAGCATATCATTATGGTTCTCATCGGCGGAAAACAGTACGGACTTCTGGTGGATGAACTCATCGGTCAGCAGGAGATCGTCATCAAAAAGCTCTCGGGCAGCATAGGCAAGATGAAAGAATATCTTGGCGCAGCCATCATGGGCAACGGAGACATCACCCTGATCCTGGATGTAGGAAATCTTGTTTCGGGAAAGGGGGAGACTCTTGAATAAAGAAGAATTTTCTCCTATGCAGATTGACGTCCTCAAGGAACTGGCCAACATCGGAGGCGGAAATGCCGCCACGGCCATTTCCCAGATGGTGGGCAAGTTCATCAATATGAGCGTCCCCACCATCGATATTCTGGGATACGACGAAATCTATGAGAAGATCATGGGCGAAGAGCAGCAGGTCATCGCCGTATCCATGAGAATGTTCGGAGAAGCCCACGGGAATTTCCTCTTCGTCTGTACAGAAGAGAATGCCAAGAAGCTTGTCATGATGATGCTTCCTTCTGATTTTCCGCTCAATGAGGAGATGGAATATTCAGCGGTGAGTGAGCTCGTGAACATCGTGGTCACGTCGTACCTCAATGCCCTTTCAAGGCTACTTGATATTTCACTGTTCTCTTCTGTTCCTGCCATCACGGCAGATATGTTCGGCGCCATCTTAAGTTACGCCTACATAGAGAACGAACAGTATGACGATCAGGTGATGATCATTAAAAATGAATTTATGTATGATGGAGCCAAGGTGGATTCCTCCTTGTATTTCATCCCGAGACCAGGGGTTCTAGAGAACCTCTTTCAAAAAATTGGAGTGTAATTGAAGGGAGACTAACTATGTCAAAGAGAATAATGATTGTAGATGACGCTATATTCATGAGGATGAAACTCAAGGATATTTTAGAAAAGAACGGATACGAAGTGGTAGCGGAGGCCCAGAATGGTGCCGATGCCATCGAAAAATACAAGACAGAGAAACCTGACATTGTCACCATGGATATCACCATGCCTGAAATGAACGGAATCGAAGCACTGCAGAAAATCAAGAAGATTGATCCCAGTGCAAAGGTCATCATGTGCAGCGCCATGGGCCAGCAGGCCATGGTCATGGAAGCGATTCAATCCGGTGCGCTTGATTTCATCGTGAAGCCATTTGAGACGGACCGAGTCATCGACTCCATCGTCAAGGCGTGCAGGTAGGCTATGGAAAGGCAGATTATTGTTTTCACCTTGGGTGAAAAGTATTATGCTGTGAATTCCGATCAGGTGGAAGAGATCAGCAAGCTGATTCCCTCCACGCTTGTGCCCAATGCGCCGAAGCACATTGAAGGACTGATCAATTTAAGAGGAAATGTAATTTCACTTGTTAATTTAGCCAAGCTTTTGCACCTGAATGAAGACGAGTGCTATAATAATATCGTTATACTTGACCGGCAGGACGAAAAAATTGGTATACTTGTTACTGAAGTGAAAGAAGTTCTGAAGATCGAGGAAAAGGATATTGAAAAAGTGTCCGCAGAAACGAGAAATGGTGTAGTGGGAATACTGCAGCTGCAGAGTGAACTTGTGAACTACATCGATTTAGATCGCATTATTTCGTAAATGAGGGTAGGAGAACAGAACCGGTATAATTGTAAAATTTTATAATAATCTATAATATTATTGTAACCCAGGTATAAAATTACGATAACTCAGTATAATGATATTGAAAAGGTGAGATTATAATTAAGTATTACTCGATAGGGCAACATTTAATTCAAATCATCACTGCATTCAGTTGTAGGTTGCAGGACAAAGGAGCGAACAAAGCAAAGAAAATGGTCAAGGAGTTGTTGGAAAGTGATAGTTTCAATGAAGGTCAGACTTGAACCAAACAGAAGACAGAACACAGAACTTTTCAAGAATTCAGGAACAGCAAGGTTTATCTATAATTGGACACTTGCAAAACAAGAGGAAAATTATAGAAGTGGTGGGAAATTCATTTCAGATAATGATTTGAGAAAAGAGCTGACACAACTAAAGAAGACAGATGAATTAAAATGGCTCAATACAGTATCCAACAATGTAGCCAAGCAAGCTGTTAAGGATGGTTGTAATGCCTATAAGAAGTTTTTCAAAAAACTGGCAGAAAAGCCGAGATTTAAAAGCAGAAAGAAAAGTAAACCTTCCTTTTACAACGATAATGAAAAAATCAAATTCACGCCAACACATGTTCAACTTGAAAAGCTGGGCAAAGTGAAAATGTCGGAAAGAAACAGGATCCCTACAGATACAAAATACAGCAATCCTAGGGTCTGCTTCGACGGCATAAACTGGTATGTATCAGTGGGGGTTGAGTGGACTCCAGAAGAAGTGGATCTTACAGAGGAGAGCATTGGAATAGACCTTGGAATCAAAGACCTCGCCATATGTTCCAATGGAATGACATTCAAGAATATCAACAAGACCAAATCTGTAAGAAAAAAAGAAAAAAAACTACGCAGATTGCAGCGTAGGGTATCTCGCAAATACCAAATGAATAAAGAAGGAGTAAGTTACGTTAAGACGCGCAATATTGTAAAACTCGAAAAACGGATCAGAAAAGCGCACAAAACTCTTGACAACATCAGAACCGATTACAGGCACAAAGCAACTACAGAGATCGTGAAAACCAAACCATCTCGCATAGTTATGGAAACCCTGAATGTGAAGGGAATGATGAAGAACAGACATTTGTCCAAAGCGGTGGCACAGCAGGGTTTCTTCGAATTTAAAACCATGATGAAATATAAAGCCGAAAGAAGTGGTATTGAATTTGTAGAAGCCGACAAGTGGTTTCCATCGTCGAAGACCTGCAGTGATTGCGGATACGTAAAACCAAAACTATCATTATCTGAAAGAGAGTTTATCTGCGAAAGCTGTGGCTCGGTGATAGACAGGGATAAGAACGCAAGCTGCAACTTGTCAGTGTATAGAGTGGCATAAGACACTTAAACGGATTATGTCATTGTGTAGGGTGAGTTACACCCGAATTTAAGCCCTCGGAGTGTTATACAAACGAAAGTAGCTTAGGCGAAATCGGACACATTGAAAAGGGAAGTAAATTTAGACTTTTATAATCAGTTTATAAAGTTTTATAAATTTTACGTAACGGAAGAAGAAATTGGAGACAGGTAAGAACTTTAAAAGAAACAAATTCGCCTTCGGCATGGGGACCATAGGAAGAGATATGGTCTACACCATTGTCAGCATGTATCTCATTGTGTTTATCACAGAGGTTGTCGGTGTGACGGACAGTGTACTCATCACCATCACCACCATCATGATGGCTGCAAGAATATTTGATGCTTTCAATGACCCCATCATGGGGGTCATTGTGGACAATACC
>DATIRH010000062.1:0-3724 GCA_035469845.1 Proteiniclasticum sp.
AAAACGGGTGATTTTCTTATTGATATGATCATCTTTCATGATCTGAAGAATTTTATCTGTATTTGATTTTTCACTGAACGCTTTGGCAGCGATGCTGCCTTTCCCTTCATCATCCAGCGAAACAACAGGTTTCAGATTGACGATGGAGCCAGCAAGGCCTGCAGCCCTGTTGAGTCTTCCTGAGCGAACCATATACTTAAGGGTGTTCACGCTCACAAGAATTTTTGTGTCTTTTCTTAAAGATTCAATTTCTTCTACAATATCGGACATTTCATATCCTTTTTGAATCAGTTCGGAGGCTTTCATGACCAGAAGGCCTTCAGCGCCAGAATTCTGTTTTGAATCGATGACGATGATTTCCTTGCCTTGTTTTCTGAATCGCTCCGCAGCCTTATCAAAGACGCCGTGGGTACCACTTTGGGCTTTGGCCACAGTGATCACAATGATTTTGTCGTAATGGGATGCGATGGTGCCAAGATAGTTTTCCATGACCTTTGGGTTAGGCTGAGCTGATTTCGGATATTCTTCCACCTGATCCAGCAGGGGATAGAATATTTCCGGTGTCATGGTCACCTTGTCAAGATACGTTGAACTGTCAAATAGAAGATTCAGCGGCATCATATGGATCTGGTGCTCATCCATGTACTCTAAAGGAAGATCTGCTATGGAATCGGTGACCAGAGCGATGGGATATTTCCTGTGATAAGCATCTTCGTTCTGCCTGATCATATCATCAGCTTTCTGCTGAAGGATGGTGCCTTTTGTTTTCAGAATCTGGAAGATCTGGGTGGGTTCATTGGTATGGATATGGACCTTCGCCTTTCCAGTGTTTCCAGCTACGATGAGGGAATCTCCATAAGGTTTCAGTTCATTTCTGATTTCATCCAGATCAAGATTCTGACCGGAAAGAAGTGCTTCTGTGCAGAATCTTTCATTGATCACATCATGGTCATGGGAAGGGTATTCAACGAAATCCACCTCTTCCTGATCGATATCATGATCAGAGACAAAGTGTCCTGTTTTCAGAAACTGCGTAAATCCTTGGACAAAATAGACAAAACCCTTGGCGCCTGAATCCACCACATTGGATTCTTCAAGAATCTTCAGCTTATAGGTCGTCTCCTTCAAAGATACGAGTGCAACCTGAGCTGAGCTTGCAAGAAGGTCATGGAAGTCCTTGGCATTGTCCTTGTATATGTCTATGGCATCAGCCCAGTCTTTGATGACGGTGATGATCGTACCTTCCACGGGATTGGAAATAGCATGATAAGCATGAGGTACCGCGTTTTTCACCATATCGGCAAAGCTTACCATGGTGATGTTGTCATCATTTCTGATGCTCATGAAGATTCCATTGATATACTGAGCCAGGATGATGCCCGAGTTTCCTCTTGCACCATTCAGCGCCGCATCAGCGATGGAGTTCATGGTTTCTTTGACCGTTCTGGCTATTTTTGCTTCCTGCATGATGGTATGCATCGTATGCGCCAGATTACTTCCGGTATCTCCATCCGACACGGGAAAGACATTAATCTCATTTAGTACTCTTTTATTTCTGATGACTTCCTGTGCCCCTGAAAGAAAAGAATAATAGATTTTTTCACTATCCAGATAAGTTATACTCATAATCCTTATTCTCCTTTAATTTATCGTATATTAAACAAGTTGGTAGCCACATAGTAGGTGATTCCAGCTGTGGCGGCATTTAAAAAGGTTCCCCAGATTAAATCAATGACGGTGATGGTCACAGGCCAGTCTTTCAGTGTGGCAAGGTTCGTCAGATCATAAGTCCCGTAAGTGATGAGACCAAAGAATGCACCGACGGTTATCGCATAGACCAGGCTTTCTTTTTCGATGGCTGGAGTTATGACGAAAAATACAAGTCCGGCTATGAATAGAGCATAGAATATAAGTGCTGCGGGCCAGTTGACAGGACCCATTAGATGACCGAGATATTCTTTGTAGAGTTTTTTCGAGATGACGCCAAGCCAGACGATATCAACGAGAAAAAATATTACTAGGGTCATAAGATAGAGTTTTAAAAATTGCATAACAGGTTCCTCCTTGGTATGTTCGTTAGGTCATTTCATATATATCTATTATAAAACAGATTTATTTCAGATTGTTGTACAAAGTGTTATTATTTTGACTTTTCTGTATGTTATTCATTTATTTATTCATTATTTCAATCTTGATAGAGGATGGGGGAGGTGCCGAAAAAAAGTCTGGTGGTGAGTGCTTCTTCTTCCAGAATTTTCAGCTCTTTAAGAAGGGTCTCATTTCCTGTGGGATCTTCTGTGGTTTTGATTTCCTTCAACGGATTTTTCGTTTTCTTCAGCTGATTGCTGTAGTTTTTCCAGAGACTGTTCCTGATTCTACTGGAGGTAGAAGGCTGCTGAAGAATGAGTAAAATCGCTTCTCGGTATTTTTCAAGCTCCTCGCTTCCCACATCCGGCTGAAGACCCGCCATTTCTTTTCCAAGTTTTCTCGCCTCTGTGTTCTGGATTTCCTGACAGACAAACTTCAGGATGTACCATGCTTCATAAAGGTCCTTGGGATTCGTCAGTGGGATGCTTCTGAACCAGGTGTAAGCCAGGATCCGTCTTTTATAATCCCAGAAGGCGATGGGATCTTTCACCATTTCCAGGGGAAGAGCGAAGGGATGTCTTTCAGAAGGTTCCTGGCCTATGAAAAAGTTCGTTCTTTTCGGTTCTTCGCTTTCATCATAGGGAAGGAATACAAGTTCCGGATAGGTCTTTTCAAGGCTTTCCATGCTGATTTCATTCATGGCACTTTTTGCAATGCCTACTTCAATTTTCTCGTGAGTGATTATATTTTCTTTACGCATCTCGATTGTTACTCCTCCTGATATCCCGCTTCACATTTTCTGCATAAAGCTCAATGTCGAATTTTCTCTCTAAGCCCTTGGCGTTCATATAGCGTACTTTTCCGAAGATTTCTCGTTCCTTCCATCCTCGGTCATGTTTTCCAAAGCACCAGGCCACACCGGCAAATCCATTGGGATCTCTGCCGTCCAGATTGTATTTGTTGTTTAGATAGAGTGCGATTTCATAAGCTTCTTCAGGCCCTTTTGTCCACTCGATGATCTTCTTCCCCCAGTACATCCGCATATATCCTTGCATCTTGCCTAGATGAACCATTTCAAGTTGCGCAGCATTCCAATAGGGGTCATGGGTCTTTCCGTTTTCCAGCTCTTCTAAAGAGTAGAGATAAGGCCTTTCATCCTCTTTGTGCTCAAGGAGCGTAGCTCTTGCGAAGGAGGTTATGGAAGCGAAGGAATCATAATGGGGATTATGAAGAACAAAGTTCACAGCCAGCTCTCTTCTTATGATCAGTTCATCCAGAAATACTCTCTTGTTCTCGGAATGATGTTCCATGAGAGAAAGATAGATTTCCAATGGAGAAATCTGTCCGAAGTGGAGATAGGGTGACAGATTGGAGCCCAGGTCCAGGGAGGGTTCATTTCTTTTCTCTGCATAGAAGCTGAGCTTGTTTTCCAGAAAATCCTCAAGCCGACTTTTCGCTTCGCTGTAGCCGCCCTTATGGAGAGAAGAAACCTGTGGAACTTCCGCATTCACGTTTAGATCCGAAATGATGTCTTCGATGTTTTCAAATGGGATGGACACAAGGTCCATGGACAAGGATAGAGAAGATAGTTTAACTTCTCTTTTTTCCAGAGGGAAGGAGTACTCAGGAATCAACC
>DATIRH010000063.1:0-3468 GCA_035469845.1 Proteiniclasticum sp.
CTTGATAGAATCAAGGAGATGGGTCTCAAAGAAGAGGATTACTGGTGGTATCTGGAACTTAGAAAATATGGTGGAACAAAGCATGCTGGGTTTGGCCTTGGCTTTGAAAGACTGATCATGTACATCACAGGAATGACCAATATACGAGACGTGATCCCATTCCCAAGAACCACCCACAACTCAGAATTCTAATATTGAAAACAAGGAGAGCATCAGCTCTCCTTGTTTTTTTGCTTGCAACTACATAAAAATAGTATATATAGTTAAGATTTTGAAGTTTCCGTTAAATTATCATAATATTCTATATATTAGTGGTAAAATAAGAGTATAAATCTAGAAAGATTAATCTAAGGGGGGCAAAAAACATGATCAAGAAACTACTTATTGTAAATCAGACACTACCGTATGATCATCTTGTGTTGAAGTTCGCTAAATCCCTGAAATTTCTTGGAGCGAAAGAACTTGTACTAGCAAACAATATTGTTACACTAAGTGACAAACTCATTGCTGGTTATGATCCGGTCTTAGTTGAAGAAGGTCTCAAAGATATAGAGAAAGAAGGATTTGTAACTCATACTTTGGAACTTCAGGACCTCCCCATTGAGGATATCAATAAACTTGTCCAGAATGACAATACCTATGATTCTCTCATCATCGTCGGTGCAAAGAAATCTTCTTTGGGAAAAAGAATCTTTGATACCCAATTCGCCTACGAGCTGATTCAGATGCCAAGTAAACCGATTCTTATTGTTCGAATAAATGAAGAAGATGGGAAGTACTCCACAGTTCCACCTGAATTATCCCCTGAAAGTCATGTTTTGTTCCCAACAGACTTCTCTGAAAATGCCTATCAGGCATTCATCTATCTGGAAAAAATGGTGGAGGCCGGAATCAAAAATGTGACGCTGATGCATATCCAGGATATTACAAAAATCAGTCCCTATCTGGATTACAGAATCATTGAATTCAACCAGATCGACCGAGACAGGCTCGAAGAGCTCAAAAAAAGACTGGTAGAAAAAGGTGCTGAGAAAGTTGATATCATCCTTGAAATGGGTAGACCTTTCAGAGAAATCAGCAGAGTTGTCGACGAAAACAATGTGGACCTCCTGATTTTAGGAAGACAGGGTAAAGGAATCATCAAAGACATCTTTGTCGGAAGCAACAGCAACAACCTTGCAAGGCGTGCACACACATCCGTCTTACTCATTCCTGAAATGAAAAAATAGATCACATTACTTACTCGCATACATAAAAGCCTGGCTCACGCCAGGCTTTTTCATGTTTCATCGTCTTATAATCTGAAGTTCTTTGGGGTATTTGTTCAGCGTCTCATATCCGTCTTCTGTCACCAGAACCAGATCCTCAATTCTTACACCCAGTTCTCCTTCCAGGTAAATTCCCGGTTCTACGGAGAAAATCATACCCGGTTTAAGAAAATCGTCATTGGATGAAGATACATCTCCATACTCGTGGACTTCTATTCCGATGGAATGGCCCGTTCGATGGGTGAAATATTTACCGTAACCCTTCTCTTCAATGACCTTTCTTGCCGCAGCATCAATGTCGCTGAATCTGACACCAGGTTTCACTTTTTCTATGGCCTTCATGTTCGCTTCCAGCACAGTCTCATAGACTTCCTTCGCTTTTTCGCTCAGTTCTATGAAGAACACTGTACGGGTCATGTCCGCAGAATAATGATCCTTCTTGCATCCGATATCAAGAATAATGGAATCTCCCTCTTTCAGGAGTCTCTGACTGTTTTCATGATGAGGATTCGCACCATTTTTTCCGTAGGCGATAATCGGTTCAAATGAGAATCCGTCTGCACCCAGATTATTGTAGATCTCCTTGAGGATATCCTCCATTTCTTTTTCCGTGAGCTCTTCATTGATTGCATCAATGAGCATACTCATAGCATCGTCATTCATCTTTGATACATCTTTCATGAACTGGATTTCTTCCTCATCTTTCTGAGAACGGATCAGATCCAGCAGCAGTGAAGAATTCACAACCTTATTTGAACCCGTCGTTTCCATAAGCTTTATGAGGAATCCTGATGGCCAGTTCTTGTCGATTCCGAGCACCTTATCCTTCTCAATCTTTTCAGCAAGCATCGCAATGGAGTCTGTCGTATCCTTCACCCATATAAAATCCAGATCATCTGATTCCTTTTCCGGAAACAGTTCGTTGATGAAGAGCACCGGTTTACCGGACTGCCTGATCATTAAAACCAGAAGTCTTTCTCCAGATTCAATCCACCTGCCGGTCAGATAGAAAATGGATGCTGTATCCGTAACCAGAAGCTGCAGCAGCTCCTTCTCTTTCATCAGGTTTCTCAGTTTTTCAATTCTTTTTGAATACACATTCTCACTTCCTCATTTTTTATAAAACAGATGCAAAAGCATCCTTATTTCTTCTCACCCTTGACATAATAATATAGTGTCTTCACAGGCATTCCTGTGGCGCCCTTTGGCAGATACCCTCTTGCAGATTCAATATCTGAAGTTCCTGCGATGTCCAGATGCACCCATGGTGTATCTTCCACGAAAGCTTCAATAAAGGCAGCCGCTGTACTTGCTCCACCCCATCTTCCTACAGTGTTTTTAAGATCGCCACGATCTCCTTTGATCATATCTCTGTATCCCTTGGATAATGGCAGCTGCCACATAGGCTCTCCTGCTTCCATAGCCGCTTTTTCCACTTTTCCATAGAGTTCCTTGTTATTGGTGAATGCACCTGTATTGAACTCTCCTAAGGCTACTACGCATGCTCCTGTTAAGGTGGCAACATCAACCACTTCCGAAACTCCTTCATGCTTGATGATGTAGTATACAGCATCTGCAAGAGTAAGTCTTCCCTCTGCATCCGTGCTGTGAACTTCTATGGTCTTTCCTGCCATGGAACCTATGATGTCTCCAGGCACATAAGCATCAGCGGAAATCATGTTATCTGTTGCCAGCACAACTGCTGTGACGTTTCTTTCCACTTTATTCAAAGCGATGGCTTTCATGGCTCCGATGACAGCACCTGAACCACCCATATCTCCGTTCATGGTGATCATGGAAGGTCCTGGTTTCAGAGAATAGCCGCCTGTATCAAAAGTAACCCCTTTTCCGACAAGACCTATTGGTGCTTCGTCCTTACCGCCCTTATATCTCATGATGATTCCCTGAGGTTCGTTGGTCGACCCCTTTGCAACGGATAGAAAAGCAGTCATGCCCAGCTTTTCACATTCAGCTCTGTCAAGTATGGTCACTACCACGCCCACAGGCTCGAGCTCTTCCTTCGCTTTTTCTGCAAGCGCTAGTGGTGTAAGCGTTATGGAAGGCTCATTGATCAGATTACGTGTCAGAAAGTTTCCTTCCATGATGTTTCCGATCTCTTTCAGTTCTGGAAGCACTTCTTCCTCTTTCCCTTCTAGTAGGATAAAGGATACTTCTTCCAGATTGAAATCCTGTTTCTTGG
>DATIRH010000064.1:0-2641 GCA_035469845.1 Proteiniclasticum sp.
CTTCACCTTCAAAGTAACATCCCATTCTTTCTTGCTGTCTAATGCTTCCACATTACATCCAGGAGAAATAAATGCTCCGGATTTCATTGCAATGTCTCTTAATGGACTTTCGATTCCATCAAAAATATTATTCATAATAACGGGTCCGTTGATGGAATATATCTTATTTTCGCTCAAATTATCACCTCTTCGCATTTCATACAATGCCCTGTGAACTTACCCTATTATCAGTTCAGAATTAGCATAAAACATTTCTCTTTCTTCTTTCAGTCTTGCATCATAGGTTTCATCGATGATGATTCTGTCTTGATGAAATTCGAGTATAAACCCACCAATTTTGATGCTGGCATCTGGCTTCACATTTATTTGGCCACTGAACTTTTCATTCAGCTCATCAGCCAGATACATATCTTTGACTGCTAACCTTAATACTCCATCAGACTTGTACTGACTACTTAAAAGCACAATTTTATCTATTAATTTTGCTTTGTATGCATCCGTCTCTGTATATCTGACCAGTTTCTCTCTGATCTCCACAAATAGATTGTCAATCAGATCCTGCCTTTTTTTCATCAGTTTCCTCTGATTATCATCAGCCATCCTACTGAGCGCAATTGCATGTTCGCTATCCATAGATTTGACTTCCTGACTCACAATGATTTCCTCGTTACTTCTAGCAGTTTCTTCTAATTCCTTGATATTTCTATTTTTGATGTTTTCAATTTCTCTCTGGATTTTCTTTATTTCGCTTTGAGAAACCTTCTCAATCTCGCTTTTAAAATACTCTTCCAGTTCTTCAATTGTATTGTACTGCATTCATCTCACCTCATAATTTCACGCCGATGGCTTCACTCACATATCTATCAATGGTTTCACCTATTTTGTGTTTACCATGACGATCTGGAACTTCAACAATCAGCGGTTTGAGCTGTCTTAGTTTTAATTCAGAAATTACTTCTGGACAGGTTTCAATGAGTTTTGTTGTAATAAGCACTATGGCAATGTTTTCATCATGCATCGCTTTTTCAAGTTCTCTAAGAACTTCACGTCGCTCATGGACAACAACTCCTTCGATTCCTGCCAAACGCATTCCCATTTGGGTATCGATGTTATCGCTTATTAGGAAAAACTTCATAGAAACCTCCTTTAAAATTTATAGCTTATTAATAATCAGAATAGAAATAAGTAGTCCGTAAATCGCAACACCTTCACCAAGCGCAACGAAAATCAGTGATTTACCGAAGTTCTTCTCATTCTCTGAGAAAGCTCCGATAGCGGCAGGTGCAGCGGCAGCTACGGCAATACCAGCTCCTAAAGCTGACATTCCTGTTGCAAGAGCTGCACTGATGAATCCAAGTCCCTGTGCATTTGTTCCTGTGATGCTGGCATCTGCAGCAGCAGCGGCTTCTTCTGAAGCAAGTACTGAAAGATCACCAACCGAGAAAAGAAATGCTCCAGCTATAACAACGAAAAACATGACAATATGGGTAACTAATCTGGTTTTTGCTGACTGGGCATTTACTTTGCCCTTGAATACCTTTATGAGCGGTAATGAAATCAGTACTATCAGTACCATCGGGATAAGTAGTTCAATAATATTTAACATAATTTAATCCTCCACTATAGTGTTTCTTTTAATGATTTGAATGGGATACCGTCTCCAGTGTAATATCTGGAAAACATTTCATAAAACTCTAGTCTAAGTACCTGAATACCTACAATCAGTCCTTCAAGCGCCATAACGAATAGATTACCAAATACAAATACAACTGGTCCTGCATTTCCGGTCATTTCCATCAGACTGGATACTACAAGCATCATACCTGCGTGAGATAGGACAAACCCGGCTACTCTCATGTATGACATAGTGTTCGTGATGTACGAGAGAATAATCTCAAAGAGTTCAAAGAACGCTTCTGTGAAAAATCCTCCAAAACCATCCGGGAACATCTTTTCGCCATGTACTCTTCTCTCTATAGGTTCCTTCAGGAACATTAGGAAAAGCGGTAAGCCTGCAAATAAAGTCAAGGTGACAGGATTGAAGAGATTAATAATTCCACCTAACATCAGACCAGCACCTGCCATAACAAACGTATAAAGAATTATTCCTGCAACACCGTTATGCGAAAGAAACATTTCAACGATATGGTTTCTCTTATAGTTGATGTATATATTGATTCCTATGGTAGTTATAATGAGCACTGATCCAATCGCAATCGCTGATAAAAGTAGTGTCATTGTAAAACCAGGATCCATGGTATGAATCGGTTTACCTGATAGCCCTAGTACATTAATGTAAAACGGATCAAGTAAATGTTCATTTCCAAATACAGAACCATACAGCAATCCGAAAAAGGCTGAAGAAATACCAATTCTTATACCAACTGCGCCTAGTTTCATGCCCTTGAACTTATACACCAGCCAGCCAAGTAATGCAAGTAGCAACCCTTGACCCACATCTCCAAACATGATTCCGAATAGCAGTGTATAAGTAATCGCTACGAAAGGTGTAGGATCAATATCCTTGTAGTTGGCAACCCCGTACATTTCAACAAACATGCCAAAGGGTTCAGAGAACCATCCGTTTTTAAGCTTGGTCGGTGGCGTGAGTCTCTTGTCATTATGTGCAGGTCTGACTTCG
>DATIRH010000065.1:0-2247 GCA_035469845.1 Proteiniclasticum sp.
TCGCGATACTTTCTACTGTACTATTTTTCGCCATCCAGATTCCCACAGGAATCCCGATGATAATTGCAACCATACTGGATGCAAGAATCAGAGAAAGGGTCATCATAGTACCTTCCCAGAAATTCAGGTTCCATATGAGAAGTAGTCCAAACAGGATGAAGACTGGAGGTCCCCATACCTTCTTTGTTAAGAAGATCGTTCCTCCCACCAGAATCAGAATCAGAACCCATGGTGGTAGAAATAGCAGTGTATCACTGATCGCTCCTACAAAGGTATCCAGAAAGTCACTGATCGGTTCAAAAACCCATTGGGCATTCTTTCTCAGGTAGCTTACCATGGTGTCGGTCCATTCCACTAAAGGAATTTGTGGTATGTTATTCATGCGATTTCACCTCATTTCTGGATAATGCGGCCAGAACCGCGCCTCTTACGATAATACCTTTCAGGATACCATCTTCAGTGACCGCCATAGGAATCGGTGCATCGTGGATCTTATCGAAAAGATCGATGAGCGCAACCTCTGGAGCTACTGTCGGTACATTTTTATCGACAATTTCTTCCAGATCTTTGACACCGTTCTTGATGGCTTCTGCAGCCGCTTCCGCTGTGACGATTCCGTATAGTTCATTGTTGTTCTTTGTTACATAGACACTGGAGATTCCAGCCTGCTTCATACGTTGCAGTGCTACTCTAGGTCCCGCTTTTCCAAGCTGGATGGTTTCAGGACGAATCATGACATGACTTGCAGTGAATACTTTGGATCTGTCCACATTCTCTACGAACTTCTCCACATAGTCATCTGCTGGATTGGTCATGATATCTTCCGGTGTACCGATCTGAACGATGACACCATCTTTCATAAGGGCAATCCGGTCTCCTATCTTAAGTGCTTCATCCAGATCATGTGTGATGAAAAGGATGGTCTTCTGCATTTTCTGCTGAAGATCCAGAAGCTCATCCTGCATTCCTTTTCTGATGAGCGGATCCAGTGCTGAAAACGCCTCATCCATGAGCAGAATATCCGGATCATTGGCCAGCGCTCTAGCAAGACCTACTCTTTGCTGCATACCGCCGGACAACTGATCTGGATACTGGTCTTCATAGCCTTGAAGACCGACCAGTTCCAATGCCTGTCTCGATTTCGTTGCAATCTCGGTTTTATCCTTCTTCTGGACTTCGAGTCCGTATCCAGTATTTTCCTGGATTGTTCTATGTGGAAAGAGTCCGAAGTTCTGGAACACCATGCCCAGTTTCTTTCTTCTTGTTTCCATAAGCTGTTTCTTATCCATTTTGGAAATATCTTCCCCATCGATAAGAATCGTCCCATTACTAGGCTCGATGAGCCTGTTCACCAGACGGATCAGTGTGGATTTCCCACTTCCTGACTATCCCATGATAACGAAACCTTCACCAGCTTCCACATCAAAGGACACTCGATTGACGCCGACAGTCATGCCAGTTTCGTTAAGAATCTCATCTTTTGATTTTCCTTCCTTCAGTAAACGCACCCCCTGTTTAGGGTGTTTTCCGAAGATCTTCGTCAGATCTCGTACTTCAATTTTATTCATTTGACCACCTCACTTTTATTTATATGAAATAAAAAAGAGCTCTATAGATATATAAAGCCCTAAACTTATATAATATAACAATATCTCAAGTATTAACTATATAATACAATGTCATAAATGTCAAGTTTTGTATACCTTTTCATAGCTTGGTTATACTTTGTCAAGCTGGATTATATCATTCATTCTAAAATATACTCCCGCATCCTTAAATATCCTCCAAATCGGAAATTAAATGAATAAAATGGCTTCTTTTCTCTTTATTATTCACTATTCATTAACGTTTCATATTCAGATAGTATGGTATCAAGGCATATAACAAGTTCTTATTTTCCTCTTTTCTTATTACGAACTGACTTAGCTTCATAGATGCGAACCCTTTAAGATAGAATTACTTGAAAATTTACTATTTATGCATAGAATTTGTATAGATTAACCTCCATTAGAGGAGTAACATTATAATAAAACAACTTTATGGTGCAGCAGAAATCTATTCCTGAAATGTTTTTCTCATGAGTCCCGTTCTAATTCTAAGGAGGGAGAAATCATGACTGAAGTAAAACCCACTGGTTTTATGGGTGTATTGTGGGCACTTTTATCCGGACTTATCTCGTTTACAGTTGGAGCACTGGTTGCTGCTTACCTCTATGCAGTTACTGATAATTTTTTCATTGTTGCTGTG
>DATIRH010000066.1:0-2220 GCA_035469845.1 Proteiniclasticum sp.
CCCTGAAGGGAATCACAGCAGTGGCTGGAGGTCTTATCTCAACAGCAGCCGTCATTCTCATGCAAAGAAGCGGTTTCCAGCTGGACAACATTCTTGTGATGCTCATCACGCTTGTTCTCTTGTTCTGGAAAAAGATTCCTGCACCACTCATTGTACTTGGTGTACTTCTTGCTGGTTTTTTCATTTAACATCTTTGATAAAACAGATGAAAATCAGATATGTTATTACTAATATTAACAAGAAAAAGAGAATATTCCTGTTCAGTTATGAGGTTATAAATGCTATGATGTTACTATAGAGATTTATAACAATAACAGAAATTAAAGGGGTAGAATAATGAAAAACTTTATTGCCATTGTACTACTGGCCATCATCGTTTTCGGCTTCAGTGTCGGCTTATTTGGATGGTTTGGTCTGGTTCTCTTTGCAGCCATATTTGTGGCACTTGCGATTTCAATGATCATGAGTCTTGAAAACAGAATCACTGAACTTGAAAGCAAGCTAAGTGAGATCAGCGCCGAGAAGGGTGAACCAGCAGGTGATCGTCCGTCAGAAGAAGTCACAGAATGATCATTTTAAAGGAAATCAGGACTTTCTGAGATGGATTCAGAAAGTCCTTTTCTGATTAAAACAGAAATAGCGAATTGAGATAAATGAAAAGAATATAAATGAAAAGAATATATTAGAAAGGAGTCGGATAATTATGGATGTAAAGAGTAAACTCACAGAGAAGCAAAGAGACGATCTTTTAAAAATACTTGAGGAAAGATTCGAGGGCCATATGGAGAGGCATAAGGGAGTAAGCTGGGCAGATGTTCTTATGAAGCTTCAGCAGAACCCGGACAAGATCGATTCACTGCATGCGATGGAAAACACGGGCGGAGAGCCTGATGTGGTTTCCTATGATGAGGAAGCAGATGTGTTTGTATTTATGGACTGTGCCGATGAAACACCTGAAGGAAGACGAAACCTCTGTTATGACGAAGAAGCACTTACATCAAGAAAGAAGAACAAACCGAGAACCAGCGCAGAGAAATTGGCTGCAGAGATGGGTGTAGAGCTGCTTACAGAAGAAGAGTATAGAAGACTGCAGACACTGGGAGAATTCGATAGAAAGACTTCTAGCTGGATCAAAACACCGGATTCCATCAGAAAACTGGGTGGTGCCATATTTGGTGACAGACGATTTGATACGGTCTTCATTTATCATAATGGTGCAGAGTCCTATTACGGTGTAAGAGGGTTCAGAAGCAGTCTCAAAGTGTAGCGTAAATAGATGGCTTGTGGAATGAAAGGCTGGCGTCTTGAGTTACAATCAGGATGAATTCAATGGGAATATACCTCAATGATCCTATGCTGTAAATCTGATATTTTCTTTAATAGATAAATTTTTATTGTTTTACGATAAAAATAATGATAAAATAAAGAAAAATCAGCAAAGTGAGTTGACTGTAATGCGTAAATTAAGTTTATTATTTCTCAAAATCGCTCTAGTTCTTGTTGCTCTTCCGATTATCCTTTTAGCGGGGTATGGACTATACTGGCTCATAGGAAATCCTGTATCACCCCGATATGCTTCGATGCTATATCCCATCATTGTCGGGGTTTATCTTTCACTGATTCCGCTGATCTGGGGTTTCTATCATTTTTACAAACTTCTCAGCCAGATCGGAAGTCCTCAACAGGGAGAAATTAAAGATCGTATTCTAATAAAAATCAGAAGAGGCAGTCTTTTCTTTGGAGCAATCTTTCTTTTGACTGAACCATTTGTGTTTCAGGCTGCACAGGAAGATGATGCACCTGGACTGATTCTGTTCTTTATGATTCCCGTGTTCTTTGCGCTTGTCATGAGCGCTATTTTGACACTCTTCATCGAGAAGGAAGATCATCTGACCATCAGTCAGCACTGATATCAGCCAGAAAATAGAAAATGTTATGCAGATCCCTTTGTCTGAAACACAAAGGGATCTGCTGTTTTATTGCGAATACGCCTGAATAGCATAGGAGATAGCCGTTGAGACCCGCTAAGAATGATTCAGCTTTATGAAACCAGGTTGTGCAATTGATATAATTATAAGTAGTGAAATTCTTTCAATTGAAAGAACAGTGAAACTAGGAGGTAATAATGAACGCGATTGCAGGCAATTATGGAAAGAGGACCACCTTGACTCAGATTGAATACATGGTGGATCAGATGAGCCATAGAGGCTGGAGTAAACA
>DATIRH010000067.1:0-15495 GCA_035469845.1 Proteiniclasticum sp.
AACTGGATACAATCGTAGATGTATATGAACCCTATCTGCTGCAGAAAGGGTTTATCGTCCGAACACCAAGAGGTAGAATTGCTACAGACAGAACTTATGAGCATCTGGGTGCAAAACGCAAACCAGATGCTAATCAGTCCATATTCTAGAAAAGAGGTTACATAGTTGAGAGTAGAAGATTTTAATTTTGAT
This sequence comes from Proteiniclasticum sp., assembly GCA_035469845.1. Lineage (GTDB taxonomy): Bacteria > Bacillota > Clostridia > Clostridiales > Clostridiaceae > Proteiniclasticum. The sequence continues at coordinate 193 of DATIRH010000067.1, forward strand.
CTGCCGGTAGAGCTGATTGCTCAACATCCTTTACAGGAAAGAGATCAGTCCAGACTTCTGGTGGTAGACAAGAATTCAGGCGAACTGGAACATAAAAAATTTCATAACATAATTGATTATCTGAAAAAAGGGGATGTAATGGTACTGAATGATACCAGAGTGATCCCAGCACGACTCCTTGGCATGAAGGAAGACACTGAAGGTAAAATTGAGTTTCTTCTTTTAAACAGAAAAAAACTTGACACCTATGAGTGCCTTGCAAAACCTGGAAAAAGAGCCAGAGTGGGGTCAAGATTCACTTTCGGTGGAGGTATCCTGAAAGCTGAAGTGGTTGATGTGCTTGACAATGGTAATCGGATTGTACAATTCTATTATGATGGTGTATTTGAAGAAATACTGAACCGTTTAGGTGAAATGCCACTTCCACCCTATATTAAAGAAAAGCTCGAAGACAAGGAAAGATATCAGACGGTATATTCAAGGGAAGAAGGATCTGCAGCAGCACCGACAGCGGGACTGCACTTCACAGAGAAACTGTTGAAGGATATCAGAGAAATGGGTGTGGAAATAGCCTTTCTTACTTTACATGTAGGTCTTGGTACCTTCAGACCCGTCAAGGTGGAAACAGTGGAAAATCATGATATGCATTCTGAATTTTACAGTTTGGATGCGCATAATGCGGAAATCATAAACAATGCGAAACGTGAAGGAAAGAGAATTATATCAGTTGGGACCACGTCTACAAGAACGCTTGAGTCTATTGCGGATGAGAATGGATTTGTAAAAGAAGATTCCGGGTACACTAAAATATTCATCTATCCTGGGTATCAGTTTAAATGTATTGACTGCCTGATCACGAATTTTCATCTTCCTGAATCTACATTAATTATGCTGGTCTCAGCACTGGCAGGAAAGGAAAATATCATGAATGCATATGAAACTGCGGTGAAAGAGAAATACCGGTTTTTCAGTTTCGGTGATTCGATGTTTATAAAGGATTAAGAATGTATACATTACTAAAGAAAGAAAAAAAAGCCAGAAGAGGACGGTTTGAAACACCTCATGGTACTGTTGAAACACCGGTATTTATGAATGTCGGAACACTGGGCGTCATAAAAGGCGCAGTCTCTTCCATGGATCTCAAGGAAATTGGATGTCAGGTGGAACTGAGCAATACCTATCATCTTCATTTAAGACCAGGAGATAAGCTGATTTCAAAAATGGGCGGGCTTCATAAATTCATGAACTGGAGCGGTCCTATACTAACTGATTCCGGTGGTTTTCAGGTTTTTTCACTTGCGAAAATAAGGAAAATCAAAGAAGAAGGCGTCTATTTCAGTTCCCACATCGATGGAAGCAGAATTTTCATGGGGCCTGAAGAATCCATGAGAATACAATCCCATCTGGGTTCAACTGTAGCGATGGCTTTTGATGAATGTATAGAGCTTCCAGCTGAAAGAGATTATGTGGAGCGATCTGTGGAAAGAACCACGAGATGGCTGGTCCGGTGTAAAAATGAACTTGATCGGCTGAACGCGGATGAAAATACCATCAATACGAAGCAGATGCTTTTTGGTATCAATCAGGGCGGAACCTATGAGGATATCAGAATCCGACATGCGAAAGAACTTGCGAAAATGGACCTTGACGGCTATGCCATCGGAGGACTAGCAGTGGGTGAAACCCATGAGGAGATGTATAAAACCCTCGATGCGGTGGTACCACATCTTCCTGAAGACAAGCCGATTTATCTCATGGGCGTTGGCACTCCAGAAAATATTCTGGAATCTGTAGAAAGAGGAGTGGACTTCTTTGACTGCGTTCTTCCTGCAAGAAACGGAAGACATGGACATGTGTTTACAGAAAGAGGGAAAATCAACCTGAACAACAAGCGTTTTGAGATGGATGAAAAGCCTATTGATGAAGGTTGTCAGTGTCCAGCATGCAGAGATTATACCAGAAGTTATATAAGGCACTTGTTTAAGGCGAAGGAAATGCTTGCACTAAGGCTCTGCGTTCTTCATAACTTATACTTCTACAACAAGCTGATGGAAGATATCAGAACAGCCATAGATGAAGACCGATTCCATGAGTTTAAAGCGCAAAAGCTTGCAGACTGGTCAAGAGGTCAGGAACCTCATGTTGAAGAATAGACGTGAAATTCACAGAAAAAGTAAGATATAAGAATGAATTTCTAAATTTACCTTTCTTATTCATAATAAATTCACTATAATAATAGTATTAAACATTGGAGGCATAAATAATGGAAAATATCATTAGACAGGTTTTACCAATTATCTTATTCTTGGGACTCATGTACTTTATGCTGTTTCTTCCTGAAAAGAAGAGAAAAACAGCATTTCAGAAAATGGTCAGTGAGCTTAAGGTTAATGATGAAGTTACAACTAGGGGGGGCATCATCGGTAAGATTATAAGAATCGATGAAGAAACAATAACCCTGGAAACTGGTGCTGACAGAGTGAAGATCAAATTCTCAAAAAGCGCTGTAGCAACAGTAAGAACAGGTGTTGAGGAATAGACATCAATTTCTAATTTATAGGAACAGATCAAGGGCAGTGCTAAAGCTCTGCCCTTTGATTTGTATTAATCCTTTCAGATGTTTCTAGATATTTTAAGTACAAAAACAGGTTAGTGAAATTCTAAAGAATGAGGCACTAAACAAAACGGAGGTTATTTCAATATGAAGAGAAGAGGAAATATTACCATTTTCGTCATTATTTTATTAGTATTATCCTTCCTTGCTATAACAGGGATTAATGGATTGACAGTAGGCAACTACAGAGTCAAATCTTTTGGTGAAGTAATCAACAGAGGACTTGATCTGCAGGGCGGTGTATCAGTTGTAATGGAAGTTCAGACTGATTCATTAAAACCAGAGGAGCTTGCTTCTATCAAGACGCTGCTTGACTCCAGAGTAAATAAAATCGGAGTAAGTGAGACGGTATCTACAACTGAAGGCGACAAGAGAATCAGAATCGATATTCCTGGAGTATATAACTCCAGTGAGATTGTTACAAATCTTCAGACTACAGGAGAACTGACATTTGAAGATCCAGAAGGAAACATCATTCTGACAGGAAGCGATGTGACTTCTGCATCAGCCATGCTCGATTCTACCAACAGACCGGTAGTGTCTCTGGTTTTAAACGAAGTGGGTTCGGAAAAATTCGAAAAAGCGACTACAGAGTTCCGCGGAAAGCAGATCACCATCAATATGGATGATGAGGAGCTTTCAGCACCAATGGTCAATGATGTTATTACTGGCGGAGAAGCTATGATAACAGGCATGGGATCAGTGGATGAGGCTCAATATCTGGCTGGAATCATTAATTCAGGAGCTCTACCATATCCGGTAGAAGCAATTCAGGTTCAGACTGTTGGACCGAGCCTGGGTGCTGGAGTAATGGGAGATGTTATGAAAGCATCTGCCATAGGATTATCTCTAGTTGTTCTTTACATGATTTTGATCTACAGAAGACCAGGATTTCTGGCTTCAATAGCATTAGGTTTTTATGTTTGGCTGCTCCTCTTTGTATTTAATGGAATCAATGCAACTTTATCTCTAGCAGGTATTGCTGGATTCCTTCTTACGATTGGTATGGCAGTAGATGCTAATGTACTTATCTTTGAACGAATAAAGGAAGAACTTCAAGGCACTAAAAATATTCACAAAGCAATTGACGGTGGATTTAAAAACGCTATGAGTTCGATCATAGATGCAAATATCACGACCATAATTGCAGGTCTTGTACTTTACTTTGTAGGTTCAGGTTCTGTAAAGGGATTTGCGCTAACATTGATGATCGGTATTGTAATTTCATTATTCTCAGCTCTATTCATAACAAAACGCTTGATGTGGATTGGTTTAGGAATGGGCTTCTTGTCAACACCGAAGGATTTCGGAGTTTCTGATAAGACGAAAAAGAGAAATATTGATTTCATATCCGGTGCAAAATTCTGGAGAATGATTACAGCTGCTGTATTGGCAGTAGGGCTTTTCTTCATTGCAACACAGGGACTGAATCTTGGTCTTGATTTTGCAGGCGGAACAAGACTCGTTATGGAAGTTGGAGAAGACTTCGACAAAGCCGAAATGGATGAACTTGTTAAAGTCTACGATGCAAATGCGATGACACAGAAGGTAGATGGTACTCAGATTGAAGTAAGAAGTCAGACTCTTGCTACTGATACGATTGATGATCTTGTTAACAGCATCAAAGAAAACTACTCATTAGAAGATGACAGCATCATTACTTTAGATGAAATTGGTGCTTCAGTAGGAAAAGAACTTACACAAGGTGGTATCAAGGCGGTTATTCTTGCAGCATTCTTCATGCTTGTCTATATCTCATTGAGATTCAAGAAAAACTACGGATTCGCAGCAATTACTGCGCTTCTTCATGATATAGCATTCCTGGTAGCAGTTTATGCTGTTCTAAGAATATCCGTCAATACACCGTTTATTGCAGCAGTTCTCACAATCTTAGGTTACTCGATCAATGATACAATCGTTGTGTTTGACAGAGTGAGAGAAAATAGGACTCTTCATCCTGGAATAAGTTCAAGAAACCTTGTGAATATGTCTATGAATGATGCATTTACAAGATCAGTCGGCACATTGCTGACTACCTTATTTACAATCTTATCTGTAGCAATATTTGTACCACAGATCAGAAGTTTTGCACTTCCAATCTCCATAGGTGTTGTAGTAGGCGGATTATCCACCTTCTTCATTGCAGGACCTACCTGGATTTATCTGGAAGACAGGTTGAAAAAGAAAAAATAATAATTGGAATAACAGTATGAAGTAAGGCTGCTTGAATGAGCAGCCTTATATTTATCAAGGTAGCAGTAATGTTCGCTGTCTCGTTGTGGACCACAGGGATTTGTATTATAATTAGAGTTGTTTCAACAGGTGAGGGATGCTTATGGTGACTACATATTTAAGGGCGATATTTAAGGGTGCAGATTCTGTCAGCACACCGAAATATACCCATGAAACTATTTTTAGAATAATGGAAGCCGTGAATAACCGAGAAAAAATTCTGATTTATGGCAGAGGAAATCGCGAAGGGATATGCAGTATCGCTACGTTGATTCTTGTGCTCAGATATTTCAATGCAGACTTTGACTATTTTCTTATCCCAAAGGGAGGAAACCGTGAGAGTCTTGTTGCTGATGCTAAAACGCATCTCAATTTCTTTAATCCTGGAGTCATGTTATCTTTGAACAAAACTTTTACAGAAAGTGTTCATGATGTGCTGGAAGAATGTGACACTGATCTTGTGGCCATAGGACATGGAAGTAACCAGATAGAATACGGATTCAGTTCAGGTGATGACACTTTGCTGAAGAATGTTTTTATTTTTGCAAAAGACTTATCTATTAATTATGATACAAAGAATATTTTCAGATACATCGATTTAGTCTATCTTGGGTCTGATGAAGAAAACATAGACGAGGATGAAGTTCTTACGATGGGACTCAACCGCCTTAGAATATCAACGAATTATGGGATAGAATCACTCAAGAAACTGCATTCATGCGGTGAGAGGGATCTCAGAAAACTGATTACACCAAAAGAGAATCCCTGGTCCATGGTAGATAATGCACGGATTATAATTGAATTACTCACGACTGAAGATACAAATCGAGCAGAACAGATTGCAAAGTATCTTATCAATAGTTCAAAATAAAGTACCTACGGAGGTTATTATGGATTTTAAAGAAAAAATCGGCATCATTCAAGATTTCCCTAAGAAAGGAATCAGCTTCAAGGACATCACACCACTGATCGGTGACGGAAAAGCGTTTAAAGAGCTTATTGATACCATGGCTGAAAAACTGAGGGCAGAAGGAGTAGATTATATAGCGGGTCCTGAAGCCAGAGGATTCATATTTGGAGTTCCTCTTGCTTACGCATTAGGAATCGGATTTATTCCTATCAGAAAGCCGGGAAAACTCCCACAGGAAACTGTATCAATCACTTATGATCTGGAGTACGGTTCTGATACCCTCGAAATACATAAGAATGCGTTCAAAAAAGGAGATAGAGTCGCTTTAGTGGACGATCTTCTTGCTACTGGTGGTACAATTTCAGCATGTGCCAAATTGATTGAACTTGCTGGTGGAGAAGTAGCATCTGTTGATTTCATGATCGAACTGACTGAACTGCACGGTAGAGACAAGCTGGCTGGCTATAATGTAAACTCCATGGTCCAGTACGATATATAGACAAGTATTAGAAGATAAAATATAATGATTAAAAAGGCTGGTGATATACCAGCCTATGTGTTATTCATAAGATACATTTAATTGTGATGGAAATGAGGAAGACAAATGCTGTACGAATTAATGAAGAAGATTGATAAAGCAGGCAATATTAACAAAGAACTTGTTATTAAAGCATTTAATCTGGCTGCGGAAGCTCATGGCGACCAAAGAAGAATCTCAGGAGAGCCCTATGTGACTCATCCTGTAGAAGTCGCGTCCATTCTGGTGGATATGGGCATGGATACGAATACCGTGGTAGCCGGGCTTCTTCATGATGTCATTGAAGACACGAAGTATACTTATGAAGAAATCAGCGAGATTTTTAATGTAGAGATTGCGGAGCTGGTGGATGGTGTAACAAAGCTTGGAACCATCAAATATAAATCCAAGGAAGAAGAGCAGGCTGACAATGTAAGAAAGATGCTCCTCGCCATGGCAAAGGACATCAGAGTCATTCTAATAAAGCTTGCTGACCGTCTGCATAACATGAGAACACTCAGATACATGCAGCCTGAAAAGCAGAAGGAAAAATCCAAGGAAACCTTCGACATCTATGCACCGCTTGCACATCGACTGGGTATGTTCAGGATCAAATGGGAGCTTGAAGATCTTGCATTCCGTTATATGTATCCTACAGAGTATTATGATCTGGTCAATCAGATTGCTGAAAAGCGGAAAGAGCGTGAATCTTATATTTCCATGGTTATGGATGACATAGTGGATAAGCTCAAGAATGCAAGTATCGAGTGCGATATAGATGGAAGACCGAAACATTTTTATTCGATCTATAAAAAGATGATGGCTCAGAACAAGAATATCGATCAGATCTTCGACCTGACTGCAATCAGAGTGCTGGTGGATTCAATCAAGGACTGCTATGCAGCGCTGGGAATCGTTCATACGATTTATAAACCCATCCCAGGGCGGTTTAAAGATTATATAGCAATGCCGAAACCTAACATGTACCAGAGTCTTCATACAACGGTCATAGGACCTCAAGGTAAGCCCTTCGAGATTCAGATCAGGACTTATGAAATGCACAGAGTTGCAGAATATGGTATCGCTGCGCATTGGAAATATAAAGAAACAGGCTCTTCCAAAGAGACGCCTAAGGATAATATGGACCAGAAACTGGTCTGGTTGAGAGATATGCTTGAATGGCAGAAAGAAACATCCGATGCTGAAGAGTTCATGGAAGCTTTCAAGATCGATCTTTTTGGAGATGAGATATTCGTATTCACACCAAAAGGTGAAGTGATCAATCTGCCCAACAAATCGACGCCAATAGATTTTGCCTATCGAATCCATACAGATATAGGAAATAGAACCATAGGTGCCAAAGTCAACGGAAATATGGTTACGCTTGAACACAAGCTCGCCACCGGTGAAATCGTGGAAATCATCACTTCTTCAAGACCCAAAGGCCCAAATATAGACTGGCTGAACATTGCAACTTCCAATCAGGCTAAGACGAAGATCAAAGCCTGGTTTAAGAAAGAGAAGAGAGAAGAAAATCTTCAAAGAGGAAAAGAACTTCTCGAAAAAGAGGCAAAGAAGCAGGACCGCAACTTTGCTGATATCGCAAAGGGTGAAATGCTTGATAAGCTCATCCGTAAATATCATGGAAACAACATAGAAGATCTTTACGTCGTAGTGGGTGCAAGCCAGGTGCTTCCATCAACCATCGTAACGGCACTTAAAGATGTCATCGAGGAAGAAAAGAAAGCGAAACTAAATGAAGACAATAAGGCATCTCTTTTAGAAGCGGAAAAAATGATTGAAGCACAACGAAAGAAAGAGAAAGCCAAAAAGAAATCTTATTTTGGTGTTATCGTTTCAGGCATGACGAATGTTCAGGTCAGATTCGCCAAATGCTGTAACCCTGTTCCTGGAGATGAAATTATCGGTTTCATCACCAATTTCAGAGGAATCAGTGTTCATAGAGCTGACTGTTCCAATATTGACTCCATGAAGAGCGACAAGACTCATCGTATCGTCGATGTTCAGTGGGAGAAGGAAAGTCAGGAACTCTATAGTGCCCGAGTTGAGATCCATGCAATGGATCGACCCAATCTCATATCGGATATCATAACACTAGTCAATGAACTGAAGATTCCACTTAATGCGATGAATGTAGAATCGAAAAAAGACAAATCAGCTGTGATACATCTATCTTTACTGATTAAAGATGTCAATCTGCTGGAAGAATGTTTAAAGAGAGTGAGAAAATTATCCAGTGTCACTGATGCTTTCAGAACTGGAAATGTGTAGGTGAAATTATGAGAGCAGTTGTACAAAGAGTATTATCATCAGAGGTAATTGTAAACGGAGAAACTGTAGGCAGGATAGGCAAGGGGTTTAATGTCCTTCTGGGAATCAAAGATGATGATACCCAGGAGGACATGACTTATATCGAAGAAAAGCTGAAGGGACTTCGTATTTTTGAAGATTCAGAAGGGAAAATGAATCTGGCACTGAGTGAGGTTCATGGAGAAATACTGTTGATTTCTCAATTCACCCTTTATGGGGATGCCAGAAAAGGACGAAGACCCAGTTTCACCCAAGCGGCTAAAGGTGAAAAGGCTGAAGAAATATATGAAACTCTGGTACAGAATCTTCGTGATGGCGGATATCCTACCGAAACCGGTGTTTTTGGCGCTGAAATGAAAGTGCTGATAGAAAACGACGGTCCGGTGACGATTCTTCTTGACAGCAGGAAGAATTTTTAATGAAAAGGAGTACATAATGCAGATAAAGAAATTGGTTTTAGGCACTTACCAGGAAAATGCTTATATTATAATTGATGATCATTCGAAAGATGCATTGATTATCGATCCAGGGGATGAAGGGAAAGAACTGGTTAAGCAACTGAAGAATATGAATATGAATCTGAAATGTATTCTGCTCACACACGGGCATATCGATCATGTCGGTGCGGTGGATGCCGTTCGAGATGCATTTGAGATTCCAGTATATATCTCGGAAAAAGATATGAAATACATCGAGCAAAGAAAAATGGCTTTCGGAAAAATGCGAAAGGCGGACTTCTTCCTCAAGGAAGGAGACGAGTTCAAGTTTGCAGGGAAAGAAATTAAAATATATGAAACACCAGGACACAGCAAAGGAAGTCTCAGTTTCCTGATTGAAGGAATCCTGTTTTCAGGAGATGTCCTTTTCCAGAATTCGGTGGGAAGAACGGATCTTCCAGGCGGGAATATGGAGGAGCTTCTAAGCTCGATCAAAGATAAACTCATGCTGCTTCCTGAAAGCACAAGAGTCATGCCTGGTCATGGCCCGGAGACGACATTGGCTATGGAAAAAGCTTTCAACAGTTATTTAAGATAGGGGAAAAGATGATAAAAGTAAGAAGCAACAATTCCCTGAGATACCACGTATATCACATTATCACGCTATTCTATCCTGCTGCGAAGATTGAGTACTTAGACGAGGAAGATCTCACGGCTGCTGATATTGAGGTCACTGTGAAGGATGCTGAACTTACAGTTCAGTTCTTCGGTGCAGTAACAGTTCATGCTTATCCAGACCGCGACCTGAACGTGATGAGAAGAGAACTGTTCAAACTGCTGGAGAAAAAAACGGAGAAGCATCTGCCATGGGGGATTCTCATCGGGATACGTCCTTCTAAAATCGTAAGAGAGCTGATTGAGAAAAAGAAGAGTAAAGAGGAAATTGTTTTACTTTTGCAGCAGGAATATCTTGCAACGACTAAAAAAATCGAACTTGCTTATGAAGTAGCTTTGAAAGAATCAGAGCTTTTGAAAAAAGTGGATACGAAGCAGTCTGTGGATATTTACGTGGGGATGCCTTTTTGCCCTTCAAGATGCATCTACTGTTCTTTTGCTTCAAATGTCTACAGCGGGAATAAATACAAGGATACCTATCTGAAACTGCTCAAAGAGGAAATGAACCTGATCAGAAGCTACATTGATGAGAATAAGTTTAAGATCAACAGTGTGTATTTTGGTGGAGGTACCCCTACAGCGGTCTCAGACAGTGAATTTGAAGAGGTTATGCAGTGTATCGACGATTGCTTCGTCAAAGGAAGAAACCTCCTGGAGTTCACTGTGGAAGCCGGTAGAGTGGACAGCATAAATGAGCAGAAGCTCATGAGCATGAAAAATCATCACACATCCAGGATATCCATTAATCCCCAGACCATGAATGATGACACTTTAAAGCTCATAGGGCGTAATCATGACCACGAAAAAGTCGTGGAGATATTTAATTTGGCAAGGCGCTTAGGTTTTGATAATATTAATATGGACATGATACTAGGTCTTCCGGAAGAATCTCTTCCCGATGTGGAGAGAACCATCGAAGGAATCAGAAACCTCTCACCGGAAAATATCACTGTTCATGGGCTTTCAGTAAAGAGAGCTTCCAGACTATATGAAGACTTTCTGATGGAAAAGAAATACGCATTGCCTACACAGGATGAAATGAATCTGATGTATGAGAAGACTGATCAGATGGCAAGATCTCTCGGACTTCGCCCGTACTACATGTACAGGCAGAAGAACATGGTGGGTAACCTGGAGAACGTAGGATATGCAAAAGAAGGAACAGAAAATCTTTATAATATGGTGATGATTGAGGAGATCAAGACAATCATCGCTATAGGTGCTGATGGAGTCACAAAAAAAGTGAAAGACGGTAAAATTGAACGTTTTGCCAACTTCAAAGGACTGAATGACTATACAGAAAGATTCCAGGAAATGATGGAGAAAAAACTGACTTTCCTGAAGGAATAAGGAGGAACAATTATGGACTTGCAGGCACCAAAAGGTACCAAGGATATGCTGCCGATGGAAGCTTATAAATGGCATTATATTGAAGAACATCTAAAAAAAATAGCCCATGAATATGGGTTCAGAGAAATCAGAACACCTATGTTTGAGAGCACAGAGCTTTTCACACGTGGGGTTGGAGAGACAACAGATGTAGTGCAGAAGGAAATGTATACTTTTCTTGATAAGGGAGAGCGCAGCATTACGCTTAAAGCAGAAGGAACAGCTCCTGCAGTAAGGGCTTTTGTGGAATCATCCATGTATGCTGATGCACAACCGACCAAGCTTTATTACTTTACACCTGTATTCAGGTATGAAAATGTACAGAAGGGGAGATTAAGACAGCATCATCAATTTGGTGTTGAACTTTTCGGAAGTGAAGAACCTTCTGCAGATGCGGAAGTCATCTCCATTGCCATGACGGCTTTTGAGGAGCTTGGTATCAAGGGACTGACACTGAAGATCAATTCCATTGGTCATCCGGAATGCAGAATGGATTACAATAAGCTGCTTAAGGAGTTCCTTACACCGCATTATGATAATTTATGTCCTGTCTGTCAGGATAGATTTTATAAGAATCCTATGAGAATTCTGGACTGCAAGGAAAAGAGCTGTCAGCTGATAGTGAAAGATGCTCCGCTGATTCTGGATCATATCTGTAATGACTGTAATGATCATTTCAGTAAACTCAAGAAGTATCTTGAAGCAATGGAGATTCCATACGAGGTAGACAAAGGAATCGTCAGAGGGCTGGATTACTATTCCAGGACTGTTTTTGAAATCGTCAATAAAGATATCACAGTCTGCGGTGGAGGCCGATATGATTATCTGATCGAAGAAATCGGAGGTCCGAAGATGCCTGCAGTAGGCTTCGGTCTTGGACTGGAGAGACTGCTCATGACTATGGCGGATGAGGGTGTAGAAATCCCAGAACCAGTCCGGTTTGATATATTCATCGCATCCATGGGCGAGGAGGCGGCTTTAAAAGCGGCATCTGTCGCACATCATCTTAGAGCCAAAGGTCTTAAGGTGGATATCGATCATATGGGTAAAAAACTTAAAGCGCAAATGAAATATGCCAATAAAATCGGTTCAAGATTCACCATGATTCTAGGTGAAGATGAACTGTCGAAGAATACAGCGTCCCTGAAGAATATGGAAAATGGTGAACAAATTGAAGTAGCGCTGTCTGCAGATGAAATCCTGCAGATGGTAAGTAGAGGTGAAAAGTAATGGGTGAAATGTTAGGTCAATCAAGAAGAACACATATGGCAGGTCTTGTGGATGAAAAATTCATCGGACAGGAAGTCGTTATTACCGGATGGGTGGCAAAGAGAAGAAATCTTGGATCTCTTATCTTTTGTGATGTTCGGGATAAAGAGGGGATTCTTCAAGTTGTATTCAGAGAAGAAGACTCAAAGGAAGCTTATGAAAAAGCAGATCGTCTTCGAAATGAATTCTGTATTCTGGTACGGGGAACAGTGACAAGAAGAGAATCTGTAAATGACAGCATTCCTACTGGTCAGGTAGAGCTGATTGCAAAAGAGCTCAAGATCTTATCCGAATCAGAGACTCCACCGATCTACATCAAAGAGAATCTGGATGCGGCTGAAAGTGTAAGACTGAAATACAGATATCTTGATCTCAGAAGACCAGACATGCAGAAAATCTTCAAGATCAGAAGCAAAGCCTATATTTCCATCAGAAATTTCATGGATGGAGAAGGTTTTCTGGAAGTGGAGACACCGATTCTGAACAAGAGCACACCAGAAGGAGCGAGAGATTATCTTGTACCATCAAGAAACTATCCTGGAAGCTTCTATGCGCTTCCACAGAGTCCACAGATTTTCAAGCAGCTGCTCATGGTATCAGGATTTGATAAATATTTCCAGATCGCGAAGTGTTTCAGAGATGAAGATCTAAGAGCAAACAGGCAACCTGAATTCACTCAGATCGACATCGAAATGAGCTTCGTCGGAGTGGAAGATATCATCGAACTGAACGAAAGACTTGTACAAAGACTCTTTAAAGAAGTCGTGAACAAAGAGATTGCACTGCCTTTTGAAAGACTGACATATAAAGAGGCCATGGAAAGATTCGGATCAGATAAACCTGATCTGAGAATCGGAATGGAACTCAAAGATCTTACAGATCTTGTAGGAAACTCCGAGTTTGCTGTGTTTAAGAACGCCATTGAGCAAAGTGGCAGTGTAAGAGCCATCACATTAACTGGTGGAGCATCCATGGGCAGAAAAGACATCGATCGCCTTGGCGAATTTGTCAAGACATACAGAGCGAAGGGATTGGCTTATATCCAGCTTAAAGAAGAGGGTCTCAAATCTCCTCTATCTAAGTTCTTAAATGAAGATGAATTCAATGCAATCATAGAAAGAGCAGAAGCGAAGACCGGTGATGTGATTTTCATCGTCGCAGATAAAAATGAAGTGGTATTCCAGTCCTTAGGCGCACTGAGACTGGAACTTGCAAAAAAATATGATTTATTCGAGGGTGCGGATGAATTCAAGTTTGCGTGGGTAACAGAATTCCCGCTGCTTGAAAGAGATGAAGAGGCGGGAAGATTCGTTGCACTTCATCATCCGTTCACCAGCCCTATGGAAGAGGATCTGGACCTTCTGGAAACGCAGCCTGGCATCGTCAGAGCAAAGGCATATGATATGGTGCTTAACGGAGAAGAACTTGGTGGAGGCTCCATTAGAATCCATGATTCCGCGCTTCAGGAAAAAATGTTCTCCTTATTAGGATTCAGTAAAGAGGAAGCATGGGCACGATTCGGATTCCTCCTTGAAGCCTTTAAGTATGGTCCACCACCACATGGCGGACTTGCATTTGGCATGGACAGACTGGTCATGTTCCTGGTAGGTACCGACAACATTAAAGACGTTATTGCATTCCCGAAAAATCAGAATGCATTCGATCCTATGTCAGAAGCACCTAATACAGTAGACCCAGTCCAGCTTGAAGAGTTAGGAATAGGACTTCTGAAGAAAAAAGAAGACTAAAAAATAAAACGCAGCTGTATACATATCTTATGTGTATTCAGCTGCGTTTTTGTGCATAAAACGAGAGAATATTCACTTGGTAATTGAGAGATTCAAAAAATATGCATTGAAAGTAGTTTGTTTTTAATGAGATTTTTAAATCATCTCTTTAATTTTAAACGATTTCATATTATTATAGAATTATCAGGAGGTACAGTATGGTTACTATAGAAAATGGAGAACTGACAATAGAAGATGTTATCAAGGTCGCCAGGGAGAATGAGTCGCTGACCCTTAGTGAGAAAACCAGATCGAGAATCATAGAGTCAAGAAAAATGCTTGAAAAAGCGGCAGAAGGATCAAATGCTGTGTATGGCGTGAATACCGGATTCGGTAAATTCTCAGAGGTGAAAATCGGTAAGGATGAACTGAAAAAACTGCAGAGAAACCTTATAATATCCCATGCCTGCGGCATCGGGAACCCCATGAAGACTGAAGAAGTGCGGGGCATGATGCTACTTCGCATCAATGCACTTGCCAGAGGTTATTCAGGGATCAGACTGGAAACAGTGGAAACCTTGAAGGAAATGCTCAATAAAGGAGTTCATCCCATCATACCGGAGAAAGGATCCTTAGGTGCATCGGGAGATCTGGCACCATTGGCTCACATGGTGCTGACATTGATCGGGGAAGGAACAGCTGAATATAAAGGGAGAGTGCTATCTTCAAAAGAAGCGATGGCTCTAGCTGAAATCAGTCCTGTAGTGCTGGAAGCCAAAGAAGGGCTTGCACTTATAAATGGAACCCAGGCGCTTACGTCAATAGGTGCACTGGCTTTTTATGATGCGTATCGTGCACTAAGAACAGCAAATCTGTCGGCAGCTCTGACCATGGAAGCATTAAGGGGGATAACCACCGCTTTTGATAAAAGACTCCATGAAGTCAGAGGACATAAAGGGCAGATCGATATAGCAAAGGAAATGCTTGAGCTGCTTGAAGGTTCTACTCTCGTAACAAAGCAGAATGACATCAGGGTACAGGATGCCTATTCTATAAGATGTATTCCACAGGTTCATGGAGCAATAAAGGATACTCTGGATTATGCAAAGAGTAAAATTACAATTGAAATCAATGCTGTTACAGATAATCCTATTGTTTTGAACGAAAATGAAATCTATTCAGGTGGGAATTTCCACGGGGAA
>DATIRH010000068.1:0-2763 GCA_035469845.1 Proteiniclasticum sp.
GATTTTGCCAAGAGGATGGAAGATGCGGGAGCTGATCTTGTAACAGTACATGGAAGATTCAGAGATCAGTTCTATTCAGGAACTTCTGATCGAGAGATCATAAGGAAAATCAAAGAAAGTCTATCCATTCCGGTCATCGGAAATGGAGACATCTTCACTGGTGAAGACGCAATGGAAATGTTTGAAACCGGATGTGACGGAATCATGGTTGCAAGAGGAGCCCTTGGCAATCCATGGATCTTCGAGGAAATCAGTGCAGCCATGGAAGGAAGGCCTTACCAGAGACCAGGCTTTTCAGAGAGACTTGATACACTGATTCTTCATTACAATAATACACTGGCTTATGACGGAGAATATAAGGCTGTCAGAGAAATGAGAAAGCATGTGGGCTGGTACCTAAAAGGAATGCCCAACAGTACTGACATCAAAAACCTGATTAATTATGAAACTGACCCCAAGGTAGTGCTGCAAACACTGGCTTTATACAAAGAAAAGCTGGCTGAAAACAGCTAAAATCATTGACATCTAAGGACAATGTTACTATAATAGGGAAACAAATAAACCATTAAGGGGATTTAAAATATGAGCGAAGTTAAAAAATATGTAATGACCTATGAAGGTGTCAAAAAACTGGAAAAAGAGCTGGAATACCTTAAATCAGTTAAACGAAGAGAAATCACAGAGAAAATCAAGGTTGCGCTGGGTTATGGTGACCTCAGTGAGAACTCCGAATACGATGAAGCCAAGAATGAGCAGGCCTTCGTAGAAGGAAAGATCGCGCAGCTTGAAAATACGCTGAGAAATGCATCAGTCATTGATGAAAATGATATTTCATTAGATGAAGTCAGTGTAGGATGTACAGTTAAAGTGTATGACTTTGATTTCGAAGAAGAAGTGAGCTATTCAATTGTCGGTTCCACAGAGGCAGATCCGATGAATTTCAAAATCTCCAATGAATCACCAGTAGGCAGTGCGCTTATTGGACATAAAGTGGATGAAGAAGTCATTGCCGTGGTGCCAAATGGAACAAGCAAGTTTAAGATATTAGAAATAGGAAGAGAGTAGAGGTGTAGGTTTGACAAACGAAGAGAACAACATTATAGAACACGAAGCCAGAATGTCAGAACAGGAAATGCAGAGAAGGGATAAGCTGAAGGAGCTCCAGGAAGCCGGGCAGGATCCGTTTGATGTCTATAAAGTCGAAGTGACCCATAATTCCAAAGAAATCGTAGAGAATCATGAAGAACTAGCAGGTGTAAGAATCAAGACTGCAGGAAGACTCATGAGAAAAAGAGTCCAGGGTAAAGCAGGCTTCTCCGATATTCATGACAGAGAAGGAAAGCTTCAGTTATACATAAAACTGGACAACGTGGGAGAAGAGAAGCTGAAGTTCTTCAAGACACTTGATTTGGGCGACTGGATCAGTGTTGAGGGTGAAGTGTTCATCACAAGAACTGGTGAAGTATCTCTTCAGGTGTTAAGCTTTGAACTGATCGCCAAAGCACTTAAGCCACTTCCAGATAAATGGCATGGCTTGCAGGATACAGATCTGAGATATCGTCAGAGAGAAGTGGATCTCATCGTCAATCCTGAAGTGAAAGACACAATGATCAAGAGAACAAAGATCATAAGAGAGATCAGAAACTATCTGGATGACCGTGGATACTTAGAGGTGGAGACACCGATTCTATCCTCGATTGCAGGTGGTGCTGCCGCAAGACCTTTCCTGACCCATCATAATTCTCTGGATATCAATATGTATCTTAGAATCGCCACAGAGCTTTACCTTAAGAGACTCATCGTGGGCGGATTTGAAAAGGTCTATGACATGGGCAAGAACTTCAGAAACGAAGGAGTCAGCTACAAGCATAATCCGGAATTCACCATGATCGAGCTTTATGAGGCATACAGTGATTACAACGATATGATGGATCTTACTGAAGAACTGGTTTCAACGGTTGCACAGAAGGTTCTGGGCACCATGAAAATCAACTATCAGGGAACAGACATCGATCTTACTCCTCCATGGAGAAGAGTAACAATGGCTGAGCTTGTGAAGGAAGCTACTGGTATTGATTTTGATACCATTACGATAGAAGAAGCCCATGAAAGTGCAAGAAAGACCCATATGAAGGATGACTTCAAATATGTTATCGAGTTGACCTCAAAAGGTGATATTCTGAATGCCATGTTTGAAAAGTTCTGTGAAGATAAACTGATTCAGCCGACTTTCGTATGTGATTATCCAGTGGAAATTTCACCTCTTACAAAGAAGAAGAGAGGAAATCCAGAGTATACGGAGCGTTTTGAAGGATTCATCTTCGGAAGAGAAATCTGTAATGCTTATTCAGAGCTGAATGATCCCGTCGTTCAGAGAGATCGTTTCAATCAGCAGGCAGGCGAAAGAGAACGTGGAGATGACGAAGCCTACATGATCGATGAAGAATTCATGAGTGCACTTGAGACCGGAATGCCTCCAACAGGTGGACTGGGTATCGGTGTGGACCGTATCGTCATGTTCCTTACAGATGCACATTCCATCAGAGACGTCATTTTGTTCCCGACAATGAAACCACAAGAGTAATTGTAAATTAAAGCATCTTCTTTTATGTGATTCTGATCATTACCTGCGGGTGGAGTATTACGGTAGAGCTGACCTTTTGAAGTGGAAAAAGAAATTCTACTCAAAACGCATATCATTCATACGATAAAGCGGCTGATGAAAAAATCAGGACATAAACAAGATGCGATATAACGGACATT
>DATIRH010000069.1:0-2573 GCA_035469845.1 Proteiniclasticum sp.
CATTCAAGTGGTTCAAGGTCCAGGCTTTGTATGAGTGTTTGAGTATTCAAATCATAGACGAATAGGCCGAAATGGCCATGAAAGATGATGATTTCATCAGACGCATAGTCAAGTACAGGGACGGACACGCCAAGAGAATCCTCTGCATTCACCCGCGCCTTCGTTGCTTTCAGAAGAACTGTTTCAGGTTTTGAATCAGTCTCTTCTTCTCTTTTCTCAAACCTCACCCATTCATTGTTAATAAGCACCACAACATATTCCTCTCCATCGATGATCTTTGCATACATAGCATCTGCCACAGGAAAATTGATTTCTCCTTCTTCCTTAGGCAGTCCTTTCGAGTCAACTACCCTTGTGATCTCCTGAATCACTTCTTCTCCAGGTTCAATGGGTATTTCTATACCTGTAGTGTAATAGAGATCACCATCCACGACAATAGCAGGATGCATGGTGTTTGGCGTCTCAGCTATCGGTGTTGATGGCTCCTCGCATCCTGATAGAAGAAACAGTCCAATAATCGCAACCAAACTTAACAGTTTTTTCATTTCAAACCTCTCCATTTAAACACTCAAATATTGCTCCACTTCATTATAATACTTCTTTGTTTCTATCTTAATGAATACGCAATAAATTTCAATAACAAATGGGTAACAAATATGAATCCTCTATAACTTATTATATAATAAAATAAAAGTATATTATAATTCTCATTTTAACTATGTTTTATAATTTCCTTGAAGTACTCATAGTTTTTATCCATATTCACGATAAATAGCAGATTTCCACATAAATCACAAGAAATACCCTTGACTATGGAGGCACTTGATAGTCTACAATGAAGTCAAAAGCAGCGAAAGGAAGCACTTGAATGAAAATAAAAGAGATAGAAGCAAAGGCCGGTATCGACAGGGCCACCATCTATTACTATGAAAAAGAAAAACTGTTATGTCCTCATCGGACAGAAAATGGATATAGGGAATATGGCGAGGAAGACCTTATAACCTTAAAGAGAATTAGACTTCTTCGTAGTCTCCATTTAACTCTTGATGACATCCGGTCTCTTATGAAAGGAAAGGGAAATCTCAGAGACACGCTTTCTAGGCAGATCGATCAACTAAAGAAGGAAGGGGAAGACATTTCCTATGCAGAAGCATTGTGCAGAACCATCTATAATGAAACGCCTCATTATAGCGATCTGGATGCGGAGAAATATCTGAAACAGATTGAGATGCTTTCCGAAGAAAAAGGAGGCACTTATTTCAAGGTTCAGGATGAGCTTCCTCAGGTGTTTGATTTTAGAATCCGTTTTATCGCGAGATTATTTGACATGACCATCTACGGACTCATCTGGAATTCCTTTAGAACTTTTCTTCTGCATCAAAATGTATTAAAAGTGTATACCTCAATTGATTACCTTATCATGCTGATAATTACGCTTTTTATGACGCTTCTTCTGGAACCGATACTATTAAGTCTTTTTAGAACGACTCCAGGAAAAGCTCTTTATGGCATCACCATCGAAAACCAGGATGGCAATAGACTGTCCCTGGAGGAATCCTTTACAAGAACCTGGGGTGTTCTGTCAAAAGGATTTGCCTTCGGCATCATTCCGCTCAGCGTCATCACCCTTGCTATAAGCCGAACCCGATGTGAAAACGGTCAGATCCAACCATGGGATGAGAATATATCCTACAAAATAAGAGATTATAAGTATTATAGAAATCTTATTGTGTTCCTCGTATTTATCTTTCTTCTAAGTGCAAACGTGTTATTGTCTGTTGTATATTACAGTCCACCAAACAAAGGCGATCTGACAGTTGAAGAATTTGTGGAAAACTTCAATCACTACAGAGAGGTATATAAGATAGACCTTGGGGAATATACACTCAAAAACTCCTCTGCATGGGACTCCTCTTATGATTTCAGAAAGCGTTATCTGCCGACGCATCTCAGAAACGCACCGAATTTCACTTACAGTCTGAAAAACGGGATTGTAACAGCAGTATCTTTCTGGCTGGAGGTAGAGGACACAGAGTTCTGGATTGACTCTTACAGCAACTATATGACGCTTACAGCATTGGCTCTAACTGAGCCAGAATCTATTTTTGATTCAGCTTTAAATGCAGATAAAATCATCGATCCGATTCAGTGGGAACCGTTCAAGTCTTACGAGTTAAGCGAAATGGGTGTCACCATAATAAATGAAGTGGAATATGAAGGATTTGAAGATAATTACGACCATATGCGTCCTGAAAGAAATGATTCTGGTGAAATGGACAACTTCTATAGACAGAAATTCACGGTAATAAGGCAATAATACATTAAATAAGGTGGTAATTGATGATTTTTGAAAAGATAATCTTAGCTGCGTTTACGCTCCCCTTCATTGGAATGTTCCTATATGCCTTCGTCTTTCCTGAAGACATCATAGGCAAGAGAACAATTGTCCACAAGGAACATGATCTTACCGTGAAACCTTCAGTAATCCGGTTCACAAAATGGTTTTCTTTCACAGTTGCAGTGGTTACAACTGTGCTGATGACCTTCTATCTTTATAGCTGAAAATTAAGAAA
>DATIRH010000070.1:0-3632 GCA_035469845.1 Proteiniclasticum sp.
ACTTAGTGTATCTTTCAGGTTTCTTTGTCTTTGTCCTTGTCTTCTTCTTTTGGTTCAGATTCGTCGTCGTGCTCCTGCTGGAATTTTTTCACTTCATCTGCCATCTCTTTCGCCTTACGTCTTGCTTCTTTCACCTTTTTAAACTGTTCTCTCTGATGCTGAATGTTAGGTTTATAAACGAGATAAAGACCAGAAACAATACCGATGTAGATTAATAGACCTGCTAAAAGTCCGATAATATATTTAGTTTCCATGTTATCACCATACCTTGATTAATTATAGCATCTCTTAGGAAGGATAGAGAGGAAAAATTAAAAAACGTGGTATAATTTTAGTTGGGTGGTGTAAAAAATGGAACCTTTAGCAAGTAAACTAAGACCTAAAAATCTGAATGAAGTGTTAGGTCAGAAACATCTCATTGGAGATGGAAAACTTTTATCAAGTATGGTAAAAAGCGGAAGTCTCATGAATATGATTTTCTATGGACCACCAGGTATCGGAAAAACAACAGTAGCGAGACTCCTGGCGGACTTGACCGACAGAAAATTTATAAGTCTGAATGCTTCCACTGATTCTTTGAAGGATGTAAAAAATGCTTTAGAAGAAGTGAATATGTTCATGGGGCAAAAAGGATTATTGTTGTACATTGATGAAATTCATTTATTTAATAGACGTAATCAGCAGGTATTGCTGGACTATATGGAAAACGGGAAAATTGTCCTGGTGGGCTCTACTACGGAAAATCCGCATTTTGCGGTATTTAAAGCGCTTCTTTCAAGAGCCATTGTGGTTGAGTTCAAGCCCTTGGAGTTTATGGATATCCTGGAAGGGATGGAAAGAGCAATCACATATTACAAGGAAGAAAATGGACTGAAAGAAATCCTCATCACTAAAGTCTCCATGGAATTTATTGCAAGCCTTGCAAATGGTGATATGAGAAAAGCAATCAATAATCTAGAGCTTCTTCTTCTTTCTAAAGAAAGAGTGAATCAGGAAACTATAGAAATCAGTCAGGAAGATGTAGAAAAGCTTCTACAGAAAAAAATCATAAACTTTGATATGGATGGAGATTATCACTATGATCTACTGAGCGCTTTTCAAAAATCCATAAGGGGAAGTGATGAAAATGCAGCACTTCTTTATCTTGCGATGCTTCTTAAGGGTGGAGATCTGATCTCAGTAAACAGAAGACTTCTGGTTATAGCATCTGAAGATATCGGACTTGCAAATCCACAGGCGATTTCCATCGTGAAAGCCTGCACGGATGCAGCCCTGACGCTGGGTTTGCCAGAGGCCAGAATCGTGCTTGCACAAGCTGTGATTCTGCTGGCCACTTCTCCGAAGTCCAACTCAGTCATTACAGCCATTGATTCGGCCATAAAGACTGTGGATTCGACTTCAGTACTTGAACTTCCAGCTCACTTAAGAGATGGGCACTATGCAGGAGCCAAATCTTTAGGCAGAATGCAGAAATATGTTTATCCACATGCTTATAAAAATAATTATGTGAAACAGAACTATATGCCTATAGGACTAGAAAAGAAAAAGTTTTATGTAACTGGAAGTAATAAATACGAGGAAGCCACGAAAAATTACTGGAAACAGATTAAAGAAGAGTAGATGCAAACAAAGTTGACACAATTACTCGGAATTGATACAATTTAGAGATGAAATGCCTTGGAGGTGTAGAAGTGAAACTATCAACAAAAGGAAGATATGGTGTAAAAGCGATGTTGGATCTAGCGATTCATTATGGAGATATACCGATTTCGATAAAGAGTATATCTGAGCGACAAGGAATATCAGAATATTATCTGGAACAGCTGTTCGCACCATTAAGAAGAGCAAAACTCATTAAAAGTGTCAGAGGAGCTCAAGGTGGGTATATTCTAAATAAATTACCTAAAGATATTACGGTACTCGAAATTATGGATGTTCTTGAGGGACCTGTAGAAATTTCAGATTGTCTTACAAATGATGAGTGTGATTATCTTGAAGCTTGTGCCACAAGAGTTTTATGGAGAAAAATCAGAGATTCCATAAATTCTGTTATGGAAGGGGTTACCCTTCAGGACATGCTGAATGACTATAAAGGGATGCAGGCGACTCCGATCAAAGAGGGGATTTTCATAAATGAGTGATTTTATTTATCTGGATAATGCAGCAACAACTATTATGGATTATGATGTTTTAAAAGCCATGGAACCATACTATATGGAGAAATTTTCAAATCCATCTTCGGTTTATTCTTTTTCTAGAGAAAATAAATCAGCGATCAAACGAACCAGAGACCAGGCTGCAAAGCTTCTAGGTGCTAAACCGAAGGACATTTACTTTACTTCGGGTGGAAGTGAGGCAATCAACTGGGCAATAAAAGGCGTCGTGTATGGCAACGAGGCTAAGGGCAAGCATATTGTTTCGACAAAGATCGAACACCATGCGACACTTCATACCTTAGAGTTTTTAGAAAAACAGGGATTTGAAGTGACTTATCTTGATGTGGATTCCACTGGTCAGATAGACCTGGAAGACTTGAGAAAAGCCATCAGACCCGATACTGTGCTAGTGAGCATTATGGCCGCAAATAATGAAATCGGGACAATTCTTCCACTTAAGGAAATAGGAACCATCTGTAAAGAGAAAGAAGCTTTCTTTCATACTGATGCAGTGCAAGCCATTGGAGCCATAGATCTTGATGTGGAAGAAATGCATATTGATTTTCTTTCAGCATCCGCTCATAAGTTTCATGGACCAAAAGGAGCTGGCTTCTTATACCTACGAAGCGGCATTGTCATTGAGAATCTTATTCATGGCGGGAATCAGGAAAGAGGTAGACGCTCAGGCACAGAAAATGTGGCAGGAATCGTAGGTTTAGGGAAAGCACTTGAGATTGTCATGATAGATAAGGAAGAGAAGAAAAGAAAACTTGTCGGTCTTAGAGATCAGCTCATTGAAGGTCTTCTGGAAATTGAAGGAAGTAGATTGAATGGTCCAATAGGTGAGATGAGATTGCCTAATAATGTCAATGTTTCTTTTTCTGGCGTGGATGGAGAAGCGCTTCTATTAAATCTTGATCTGGCAGGAATTTTAGCATCATCAGGCAGTGCCTGTACTTCAGGTGCAATTGATGAATCCCATGTACTCCAGGCCATCGGTGTAGAGAAAGAATTTACAAGAGGCAGTCTTAGGTTGACCTTAAGCAAGTATAATGTGGAAGAAGAAATTGAGAAAACCATAGCGACTGTAAAAGAAATTCTAATAAGGCAAAGAAAATTCAATAGATAACAGAGTTTGTGTGTGAATCAAATGGATAAAGGTGAAAAGATGAAAAAGAGAGTAGTATTAGGTATGTCGGGCGGAGTAGATTCCGCTGTTGCGGCTTATCTGTTAAGAGAACAAGGATATGAGGTCATCGGCGTAACCATGCAGGTGTGGCAGGATGACAACGGATTCACAGAAAGAGAAGGGGGCTGCTGCTCCTTATCTGCAGTGGATGATGCAAGAATGGTTGCAGATACTTTAGAGATCCCATTTTATGTCATGAATTTCAAAGAAGTATTCAGAGAAAAAGTAATAGATTATTTCATGGAGGAGTATTTAGAGGGTAGAACCCCGAATCCTTGTGTAGCATG
>DATIRH010000071.1:0-3937 GCA_035469845.1 Proteiniclasticum sp.
AGCCCATGAGAATGGAAACGGTGATCTGAGACACCTGTGAGAACTGATTCCTTGAAGAAAGCGCATCAGCCCTCTCATGGGGACTGAATATATCACCAGTGTAATCCTGCAACGACGTCGCCGAGATGGATTCCGGGAAATTCATCAGACCGAAGATGAGCACGAAGACCATGGGCTGAATATCTTTGGGTAGAAAAGGCACTCCTGCAAGAAGCAGTGGCATGAGCCTTGAGATGTAGAAAAAGGTGCCCAGAATTTTTCTTTTTGATTTTCCTTTCTGAATCAGAAGAATACCGGGTATGGTGGTGAAAATGGCTACAAATCCGGGTAATGCATTGAAAAGGCTGAAATGAAATTCAGTACCGCCAAGACGGTCAAGAAATTTGATGGCATAGCTCTTGGAGAGAACTGCGACCATCGTAAAAAGGATTCCGTTTATAGCATAATATTTGATATTCTGGTTGTTTCCGAAGAACATGCGCTCAAGCTTTTTCTGCATATCAAGTACCCCTGTTTCCTATGTAATAATCGTTGCGTCTGATGTATTTTACTCTTTTTCAGGACGCAGGTCTATAGCATATTTAACTTTTTCAGAAAATCGTTCATTATCTGTCTTTACTTTTTTTTATCTGTATAGGTTGACAAGAAGAACTCTTCTGGAATATAATATGACCAAGAAGTCATATGACTAGCAAGTCATATGAAAGGAGGCGCAAAACAGATGCCAAAGCAGACATTTTTTAATCTTTCAGAAGAGAAGAGAGAACGGATTCTGAAGGAAGCGGTGATGGAATTCAAAAACAACAATTATGATGTGGCAAGCGTCAATCGGATTGTAGAGAAAAGTGAAATTTCCAAGGGCAGCTTTTATCAGTATTTTAAAGACAAGGAAGATCTATATATCTATATCATGACCATCATAGGAGACAAAAAGATAGAATATCTGACGCCGACCTTGATGAATTTCAATGAACTGAATTTTTATGAAGCTCTTCGGGAGATGTATCGTGTGGGTATCCAGTTTGCGCTGGAAAATCCGGATTATCTGGAGATTGGAACCCGCATGATGAGAGACACCAGCGGAATCATGCTGAAGATCAGAGACACATTCAGCCCTAAAGGAGATGAGGTGTTCATTGCACTTCTAAAGAAAGGACAGAAAATGGGAGACATCAGATTGGACCTGGATCTCAATCTGGTCGCAAAACTGCTCATCAGCATGCAGATGAGTGTGGTGGATTACTACTTCGAAAAACATCAGGATGAAGGATACTCCATGAAAATCATGGAGGAACTGGATAAATTCTTTGATCTGCTGAAATACGGTATAAGTCAGGAGGAGGGGAAAAAATGATACAAGTTGACAATCTATACTATTCCTACACGAAAGACAAGAACTATGCACTGAAAGACGTGAGTTTTCAGGTGAAGGAAGGAGAGGTTTTTGGTTTTCTTGGTCCGTCCGGAGCTGGAAAATCAACCACCCAGGGGATTCTTACTGGACTTTTACCTATCCAGGAGGGAAGCGGTAAGGTAGCAGGATATGACCTGAGAAAATTTGACCGGAAGGTCTTTAACCGGATCGGCGTTTCCTTTGAGCAGTCCAACGTATACGGAAAGCTTACAGCCCTTGAAAATCTGGATTTCTACAGAAAGCTTTTTGATGTGGAGACCATGGATCCGGAGGTTCTTTTGAAGCTGGTGGGTCTTGACCATGTGAAGAACAAAAAGGCGGGCACATTCTCTAAGGGAATGAAGCACAGACTGACCTTTGCAAGAAGCATGATCAATAAGCCGTCCCTCTGGTTTCTGGATGAGCCTACAACAGGACTCGATCCTGCCATTGCCGAGAGCATCAAGGACATTGTGAAGCAGAAGAACAGCGAAGGGACCACAGTGTTTCTCACCACCCATAACATGTTCATCGCAGATGAACTCTGTGACAGAGTGGGATTTATTGTGGACGGAGAACTGAGGGTGATAGATTCTCCTAGAAATCTCAAGCTTCAGTACGGAAAGAAAGTGGTGCAGGTGGAGTATATCAAGGGAGGAAAACCTGAAACAGCCCTCATCGATCTTGGTAGTGAAGAGGAAAGGCTGATGCTGAATGAGATCATAAAAGACGGACAGATAGAAATGATGCATACCAAAGAGGCTACCCTTGAAGAGATCTTTATTAAGCTTACGGGTAGGGGGCTGGTTTAAATGAAACTGCTATATACCTTTTTGAGAGACCTGAAGGTCTCCTACAGAACCTATTATATTTATATCGAGTTTATCATGGCCCTTATTATCGTTGCGGTGCTGGTCTTCGTGGTTCCAGAGAATTCCAATCCGACCTCGAAACTTTTTCTTCATGTGGAACCGGGTATCAGCAGTGAGATGATTCTGGAATCCATGGAAAAGGATCAGAGCGCAGAAATCACGCTGCTTGATTCCAGAGAAGAAGTGGTGGAAGCCATGGAAAAAGACCGTGCTTCTCAGGGAGCTGTAATCAGCGAAACAGCAGAAGGAATGGGATACGAGATCATCCTTCAGGGCTACGAAAGTGATGAAATCAGAAACATGATGGAAAGTGTTCTTCTCACAGGATTCAAGTCGGAACATCCGGAATTCAGGGAAACCACTACAATGAGAGTGCTGGATGAAGATGCGGAAAGATTATCGGACAGAGTATCCTACATGCCACTCCTTCTCATGATGAATTCCGCCTTTATGGGCCTTTTCATCGTAGCTGCCTATGTGTTCATGGATAAGGAGGAAGGCACCATCAAAGCGCTCACAGTGACTCCTGTGAGCATAAAAGACTACCTTCTGTCAAAAGTCGGTGTCATGCTCTTTACGGGGCTTCTCACAGGACTGATCACTACGGTTCTGGTGGTGGGACTGAAAGCGAACTATCAGTATCTCATTCTGGTGCTGGCTGCTTCTAACTTTTTCGGAACGGCACTGGGACTGTTCATCGCAAGTTTCTACGATTCCATCATAAAGTCCATGGGCGCACTCTACATTGTCATCATGGTCATGGCTTTTGGCGGAATATCCTATTTCATGCCATCATTCTCGCCGCTGATCATAAGAATCCTACCGTCTTATCCGCTCCTCTTCGCCTTCAGAGAAGTATTTCTTGAGAGGCCGGATACGGGACTGATTCTAGAAACTTCGGGACTTTTCATTGTAGCTGGAGTGGTGTTTTTTATGATGGCAGTGTCAAGATACAAGAAAACACTAACGGTGTAAGGGGGAAGAAAAATGCTTAAGAAAATATCGGCCATCATCGGCCGTGACACAAAATCCGGCATAAGAGACTACATGATTCTCTATATCCTAGTGGCCCCCTTTCTCATCGCTGTGATCCTCAATATGCTGACAAGCTCCGTTTCTCAGTCGATTCTAAGACTGGCTGTGGATGATACAGTGACCAGTGAAGAAATCTCCTATCTTTCTGAGTTTGCAAAGGTGGAAGAATTTGGTGGTGAAGAGGAGCTCATAAGCCGTGTGGAAGCACTGGATGATGTCTATGGGATTACGAAAAATGGAGACCAGTTTGAGATCGTCGCCCAGGGAAATGAAAAAATTGAAATGCACGAGATGGCGATGCTCCTTCTTGATTCGCTTTCCAACGATGATATCGAAGTGCCTGTGGAGCTTACAGTCTCCGATGTGGGATGGAAGCTTTCACCCATCAAGCAGTACGGAGGAAGTCTCCTGGCTGTATTCATCTCCATCTTCGGTGGGATGATCATCCTCATCAATCTGGTGGAGGAAAAGCAGGAAAACACATTGGCGGCCATGAACGTGGCTCCAGTGCAAAGAGTTCAGTATGTTCTGGGAAAAGCGGCGCTCGGTTTCATCATTCCGCTCTTTCATGTCATCGGAATCCTTCTGATTTTGAACTACGGGAACATAAACTACTTCATGGCAGCGCTTGTCACCG
>DATIRH010000072.1:0-12074 GCA_035469845.1 Proteiniclasticum sp.
CTCGGTCTATACAGGTTTCTACAGAGATGAAATGGTCCTGGCAGAGGAACCTGAAAATAATCAGTTTTCCCATCTCTATGATCTCTATACCTCCTATGCTCTGGATACGAAAAACGGACATCTTTACTATTCCGACGTGGAAGGCATACAGCGTATGGATCTGTCTGGAGAAAACAAAAAGACAATGAGCACTCATTCAGGTGAGCAGCTTGTCTATTTTGATGATGCACTCTACTACATAGGCCTTTCTGATTCATTCCTCTATAAGGTTACAGAAGGACAGCTACCCCAGGTGGTAGTAGATGATTATCTTCTGGAGATGCTTACGCTGGATAAGGGAATCCTGTCTTATAAAGGAATCGGGGAAGATGGACAAACGGGAATGACTGATCTTAATCGATATGAGAAAAACAATGATGAAGCAGACATTCTAGAAGAACTTACATTAAGAAAAGAAGACACCATGAAGCTTGTACTGCAGTTTTCCTCTTCTATGAACACTGACGGTTCATTCCAGAAACATATCGGTCTTCTCGATGAGGAGCAGCAGATTATACCACTTGCTTATATATGGTCAGAAGACGGTAAGACATTGACTCTGCGAAGCTCTGAACCGCTGTCAGATGTCACTTCTCTTACGCTCAAAATCAACAAAGAACTGAATTCAATGAATGATGAGCCTCTATCTGGGTCCGTGGAACTGAAAATTGATATCCTGGACTGATATCACATTCTTAACTAAATTAAGTTTTTTACGATAATTCTTGACCTTCTTTTGTGTTTTGACTTAAAATATGAATATTAGAAGGTCAACACTTTATAATAATAAGAACAAAGGCAGGTGAGATCCGGTGTAACTTCTGTTATGCCCGCTTTATGGATAAAATTGATATCAGACTCATTGAACTGCTCCAGAAAAATGGCCGCTGCTCTTTGAAACATCTTGCGGAAGAAGTATATCTATCGACTCCAGCTGTCTCTTCACGCATCGCAAAACTGGAAGAAGAAGGAATCATAAGCGGATACTCTGCATCGGTCAATCCCCATAAATTAGGCTACAATATCAAAGCCTATATCAATCTGGAAATGACACCGAAGCAGAAGACTGAGTTCTATCCGTTCATTGAAGCCTGTCCCAATGTCCTGGAATGCGACTGCGTTACAGGAAAGTACTCCATGATCATCAAAGTCGCTTTTCATACAACCATGGAACTGGATGCATTCATCGGTGCCCTGCAGAAATTCGGAAACACCGATACACAGATTGTCTTTTCCACTCCTGTTGAGCATAGAGGGATTCAGAAACTGGAATAATATAAGTCATAGGCTTCCGTATGGAGGCCTTTTACTTTGCCGTTTTTCACCTCCTGTTCAAAGAGTGTCAATGAATCCGTAACTTTCTTCTGTTATGCTGAATAATAACAAGGGACAGTGGACAGCAAAGTCGCTTATAAGGTCAGCGCTTCTTTTGCTTTCACATCCTGAACAGCAGCTGCTTTCGGATCAGAAAGGAATGATTGAAATGAATAAATACCTGAAATTTTTAGTGATGATTCTCACATCGACTTTCCTCATGTACTGGCTAATGTATCTTAACCTTTATGAGGCTTCTCATGTGGAGTTCAGTCAGACAAGACTGTTCATGGCGCTGATCATGGGTTCTGTCATGGCTGTGGTCATGCTTCTCTTCATGTGGAAGATGTATGAGGACAAGAAGAAGAATGTAGTGATTCTTGTTGTCAGTGGACTCATATTCTTCTTATCTCTGTTTCTGGTGAGAAGTCAGGCCACTGTGGATCAGGTCAGCTGGATGAAAGCCATGATCCCACACCACTCCATAGCGATTTTAACCAGTGAACGGGCTGACATTGAAGATGAGAGAGTCAAAGAACTTGCCAAGGAGATCATTGATGCACAGAAAAGAGAAATCGAAGAAATGCAGCAGCTGATTGACGAACTTGAATGATCATTTAAAGAGCGATGCAAATCATCGCTCTTTTATTATGTCTTAAAGACACCAGATCTCATTTATTTACCCTTCTTTCACAAAATTCACATTTTACTGGAGATTAAAATTCATGGTGTAATACTGAGCACTTTCTTCATAACGCAAACCTTTTGTCACTTCCTGCAGAAGTTATACCCATACTTTAGTCAGCTCTCAACTTTCCCTCTTTTAATCTGATACTCAAGGACTTTTCATGATAATGACATCTGCTTTCATATCATACACCCAGATTTTCAGGTGAAACAAGTTAAAATATATACTAATAGAATCCTGAAATTACGCTCTTCTTCTTAAATTGATATCAATCCTTGTCGAATGATGCGTTTATGAGATTCTTTGATATGCAAATTAAACACTACATTTAATTGTGAAGTCCTATATAATCATAACTAGTTACAGAAAAGTAACAAATATAATAAGACTTCAGGGGGAAAAATGAAGAATTTAAATCTAAAGAAACTTATAGCTACTGCAATTTTAGCATCCGTTATTTCTACAACTGGTGGAACATTTATCGTGAAAGAAACCACTGTAGTTTCTGCTGACGAAGTATCTACTGTATCAAAAACTTATAAAAGCACAACTGAAAATCTCAATATGAGAACTGGTAACTCCACTCTTTATGGCATTATCCTTACCATTCCCAAGGGCAGCAAAGTGGAAGTTCTTTCCAGTATAAACGGTTGGGATCAGGTCATCTATAACGGACGGACAGGATGGGCTTCAAGCAAATACCTGACAGGATCTTCTGCACCTGCACCAACTCCTGCAGCTCCAGTTCAGTCCACCACAGTTAAGACGACTACAAATAACCTGAATATGAGAACAGGTAACTCCACAGGTTACTCCGTTATCCTTACAATCCCACAAGGTGCTCGTGTTGAAGTTCTTGCTTCATCAAACGGCTGGGAACAAGTAACTTATAACGGAAAGACCGGATGGGTATCAAGCCAATACCTGACAGTAGCTTCTGCACCAGCACCAGCTCCTGCACCAGCTCCTGCTCCAGTTCAGTCCACTACATATAAGACTACAACCAATAACCTGAATATGAGAACTGGAACTTCAACAAGTCACTCCATCATCCTGACAATCCCTCAAGGTTCAAAAGTTGAGGTTCTAGCTACATCAAACGGCTGGGCTCAGGTAACCTATAATGGAAAGACTGGTTGGGCTTCCGCACAATACTTGACTGATGCAGCTCAAGCATTCAATGGCCAGGACGTTGTAGACTATGCAAAGACTTTCCTTGGTGTCAAGTACACTTGGGGTGGAAACACTCCTGAAGAAGGCTTTGACTGTTCAGGACTTGTAAAATACGTGTATGCGCATTTTGGTATCACTACTCCAAGAGTATCTAGAAGCCAGGCAGCTTTCGGTGAAGAAGTATCTATGAATGCACTTCAACCTGGAGACCTTGTCTACTTCGGCAGAGATACTGTAAGCCACATAGGGATCTATGTAGGCGGAAACAATATGCTACATGCTCCAGAACCTGGAAAAAATGTTGAAATCAAAGATATGACATGGCATAAAAGCTACTACTCCATCGTAGGCGCAAGAAGATATATTAAGTAATCAAGAAGAGTAGATGAACATTGTTCATTTACTCTTCTTTGTTCACTCTAAGTTATTACAATATTAATAGTGCCTTGACAGTTGATGCTTTCTGTCGTGATATAATAGAAATAGAAACAGGTAAACAGAAACTCTGTACAAGGAGGTACAACTTTATGCGAGGATTAGGAATAGTTGGAACAATCATAGTGATCCTGATTGTCCTTTGGCTGTTAAACGTCATCTAAAGACAAACTTATGAATAAATTTGAAATGAGCAAGCCTATTGTAGGCTTGCTCATCTTGCTTTTATGCTCTATTTTTTGTTATCTGAATACAATCTCACCCTTCTGAACGAAATGTTCCAGCAGCAGATTCACCATGTCTCCATAGCTCTTCACTCCGGAAACCTGGCCATTGCTCTTGAGATAGGAGTCATTGACCTTAGTCGCTCTTTCATTGACCTCACCTTCGTAAGCATCATAGAATACCGAATAGGCTCTCAGATCTCTCTTTACGCCTTCAGAGTAGGTGTCATAGAGTACTCTGTAGCTTTCTTTGTTCTCTCTATAAAGAGCGTTCATGGAATTAATCAGCGCCAGCATGGTGCCTGAATATTGAATAGGCTCATATTCATGGTAACTGCTTACAAGAAAAGCCATATAATTCGCTTCATCCTCATAGGCGATTCCCCTTTGATGCGCCATTTCATGAAGTACTGTGGCCGGAAAAAGAAGATCCGGTCCCTTTACATTCACGTTGGCTTCTCCGGTAAAAGGCATGAAGACCCCGGTGATGCCCGTATAGTTTAAAGGTTCTGAAGCGATGATTCCTTTTGCGATTCCGTACTCTCCGCTGAACACTGGAAAAGCCTTACTGAATTCATCGTAACCTTCTCGTGCAAGCTCAAAAATTTCATTTTTGCTTTCTGTTAGAGTAAAAACCCCTTCTTCATTTTCCTTA
Source organism: Proteiniclasticum sp. (assembly GCA_035469845.1). Classification (GTDB taxonomy): domain Bacteria; phylum Bacillota; class Clostridia; order Clostridiales; family Clostridiaceae; genus Proteiniclasticum. Next base: position 4,529 of record DATIRH010000072.1, read on the forward strand.
ACCCGTTCTCTTAAATCGTTGGCTCTTCTGATCAGCGATTCATTCATTGCATATAGCTCATCCTGCCCGTAATTCACTCTTAGAAGAGAGAGTTCTTCACGAAGAGAAGCTCTATTGTAATTTAATCCGAAGACCAGCATAAATACGATATAGAGAAGCGCCACATAAGAAGCGATTCTATAAGCGAGGCTGAAAAATCCTCCCGTGAAGATTTTCTTTGCAAGTAGCAGCACCAGCACAATCCCAGCCGCTACATTGGCATACAGAAAGAATTCTCCAAGAGAAACAGGTAGAACGCCTGTGATTCTCGAGAGTAGCCTGATCAGCATCCTGTTCCAGGAAGCCGGATAGATTTTCTCAAGGAACGCACTGTTTGTCCTGGTGACAAATCCGAGCGCATAAAGGAGACCTGCCATGAGGATCCATAGATAGCCTTCACTGAGTATTCCTTTCTTTCTGTTTCGAAAAACGCTCATCTTACTTCCCTTCTCTTCTACTGCACTTTCGCCCTGTCTTTATTGTCTGCTGTCATCCTGGAAAGAAACCTGAAACTGGCAAATCCATAAAAAACGACGGTATGCTTTTACAATATGCTGCACTTTAGCTTATTGAACCATATTTTCTTTATTTCTTCCTTAATTTTCTATCCAGACAACCCTATTTTGACAATGTGACAATCACAAGTTCCGGTCTATTGAATATTCTAACTGGAACAATACTATTGCCTAGACCTCTGCTGATAATCATAGATACATTATTTCGTGTGTGAATACCTTCTGTCAATTCAGGAAAAAATCCTTGTCCTGGAGCAAATAATCCGCCTATGAACGGAAGTCTGAATTGACCTCCATGTGCATGTCCAGAGAAAATCAGATCTACATTGCTATCTGAATATAGATCAAATAATTCCGTTCTATGAGAAAGCAGAATTTTCAGATTGGTGTTATCTTCGCTCAGTGTATTTAATAAGTTTTTAGTTTCAGTATTATCACCATATTCCAACGAATCGGATCCACTAAATGTGGGATCTAACAATCCGATTATATCTATAGATTCATTACCATGAAAGACCTCAATTTTCTGATCATCCAAAACCACAACGCCAACGTTTTCCATCTTAGATTTAAGATTGTTATATAATCCAGAACTAGCCTCATGGTTTCCAGAGACATAATAGATCGGCGCAATAGTAATCGCTCCATTTATCAGGTCCATTGCAACATCAATATCTGTATGATTCGAATCGATCAGATCTCCTGTGATCACTATTATATCTGGATCTGTCATTTCTATCTTTGATAATAATCTATTCTGATTGCTTCCGAATTCCTTGTTATGAAGGTCTGATATGTGTAAAATTTTATATCCATCAAATGATTCTGTAACACTGTCATTTTTAAATACCATTTCACTTATTACTATAGAATCATTCTGCCATCTTAAAAAAGCATATAACCCAATAATGATAAAAACTGCCAATAAAACCTTTCTTTGTTTTGTTCTGAATTTCATATCTTATCTCCCTGTATGATCCTCATCGCTAACTTCAATAACAGCATTTTTACAATCAGGAACCTTAAATCTCCTATGAGAGGAAGCTTAAAATCCACCTCCATCATTTTGAATACCTATATTGTAGCACTATTCATGTCTCTGTTCACATATCACTATATTTTTTTTAACAGAACATCATCTTCAGCAGGATTTTTAAACTTCATGTTCCAGAATAAAAGACATCCATTTGAAACAATAGTTTCATATGGATGCCTTCTATTCTTTTGTCATCTTCTAATCAATCTTATTCTTACTCGCTTGCAAGGTCCTCTGTCATAGCCTTGATGCACTTACCGATAAACTCATGATTGACCCTGTAAGTATATTTCCCCTCGTTCTGTGCCAGATAGATGAGCTTAGCGGTCACAAGGTTATTCAGATGATAGGATATGGTGGCTGAAGATACACCAAGATTCCTGGCAATGATCTTTGTGGACGTGATTCCCTTGGCAATATTCATGAGCACCTCGTATCTGGTCTTGTCCCCCAGGTTTTTAAACAGAGTCACTCTTTCCTGAACCTGATCGGCTTCTTTTTCCTTGATGGCAATGAAGATCTTTTCGATGTCAGAGCCCCAGGCTATGAACGGCCTTACACTGCCTGCATTAAGCATGATGCTGAAGGAATTGACCATAGTTATAAGCACATCGATCTTTTCTCCGATTAGTACACTCTCGCTGACGATTCCATTGGATACTTCACTTAAGCTGTCCCCTTCTGTTTCTCCAAGTTTCTTCACAAAGCTGTTTCCACATTCAACAATATCAGCTCTGTACTTCTCGTAGAACTTTTCAAACTTCGGTAGGACTTCTTCCATGAAGCTCATATAGGCTTCCAGTGTTTTTCTCGGATTCTGTGTAAAAGAGTAAAGCTGCCACTTGGCATCATTTCCTATGGACAGATCATTTAACCAAGGCATGATTTCTTCCGGTTTTCCCACCAGCTCTTCTGCTTTCCTTCTTGATGCTTCCTTGTCAGAATCGCCTGTATCCTGATCAAAGTAATCCAGTGCATAGACCACATCAAATAGAAGTTCTTCTTCACTTTTATCCAGTAAAGTCTTTAGATAGTCCAGCGGATCCTCTTGCCCCATGAAGGGATTACTAAGTGTCAGAAGTTCTATAAAATCCCGATCCTCATTTCCTTCAAAGTAAAACACCTTCGCTTTCTCACTGTATGGAAGAATCAGATCATACATCTCTTTAATGACAATCTTGCTGGATTCAGGAATGAACTCTATGAAATTCTCCTCACTTTTGCTGATGGCCTCTTCTTTATAGTAGATCATCCCGGGAAACTGCAGCGCATCAAATATATAACTTTCTTTTTCATGAAAAACGTACTTCAAAATGTCCATTCCCCCTCATTTATGCAGCTTCATCATTTGTTACGACTTTCTCGATGAAGACTTTCTTATAGTATATCACGGCCACAAGCATGACAACACCAATGATCAGCAAGGGAACCATCGGATTCATGGCATCGATTCCTATACCAAGAGCTACCTGACCCACCGGTGAGGCAATGGTCATCGCAAGACCCATGACGGAGGATGTTCTTCCCATGATTTCCTTAGGCACCATGGAATCAAACAGTGTGCCCAGCGAAATATTCGCCAAGGTCACAAAGATGCCGATGATGAAGGAGATTCCTAGAAGAAGAATGAATGGAATCATATAATCTGAGAACTGATTCGTAAATCCCTCTCCAGAGATGAGACCAATGGCCATGATAAGAAATGAAACGATAAAGAAGCTGTAAATCAGAAGCTTCCCGATATGGACCTTCTTTGCGAATCCAGACAATGCAATGGGAGTGATCAGCATAGAGAAGGATAGGACAGTGGAGAAAATCCCCACCTGGACATCACTTCCTCCATAGGTTTCCTTGATGATGAAGATCAGTCCCACGCTGAACAGTGATGCAAGGCAGAAGTTCAGCACCATACCAAGACCAATGATGTTCTTGATGATCTTGCTGTCTCTGATCAGTCTGATTCCTTCCATGAAATCCTTCTTGAATTCCTTCATATTGATCTTTTCAGGTCGCTTGTTGTACTTGGGGATTTCAATGAACATTTCACTGAGTGAGGACAACACAAAACTCACAGCATTGATGACAAGAACACCGAAGATGCCCATAAGTCCATAAAGACCTGCCTCAAGAAGCGGTGCCATCATGGTGAAAAGACTTGTGATCATGGATTTCATGCTGTTGGCCTCAAAAAGATCCTCTTTCTCAACGATACTTGGCAGCACTGCCGACATGGCAGCTCCGAAGAAAATCTCCGTGATCTCCAGAAGGATCACAAGAAGATAGATGCTCATTATGCTGAGACTTCCGTTGATGGAGAAATAGACTGCATAGCCTCCGATGAGTATTCCATTGACGAGATCCATGGTGACGATGCTTCTCTTTCTGTCGAACCAGTCACCAAAAACGCCTGCCACTGGAGATAGAAGAAGACGAGGCAGAATCGATATCGCCAGCATGGAACCGAAGATTGTCGCTGAACCTGTAACGGAAAGTACATATAAAGATAAGGCAAACTGCTGCATATCACTTCCAAGAAGGGATATCGCTTTACCAGCCATCAGTAGTGCAAAATTTCTGTTTTTCAGTAGACTCAGTTTCATTTTGACCTCTTCCTTTATGATTTGATAGTTTTATTATAATCGACTAATTTGTCGATGTCAATAGAATAATTAGATAATCATCTAATTATTTTATAAGAATAAGTAAGCCATGGTGAAATATCCTTTGTCTCCCCCTACATCTCTCTCCCAAGCCCTTTATAACATTCTATCCAAAGATTCCTCAGATTCCTTTACATCATTTCTTTATTTCCCGTATAATAGGATTGTTGACAAGAGGTGAATAAAAAATGATTGTAATATCAACCAATAACGTAAAATTAAGCTACGGCATAGATGTAATTTTAAAGTCCATCAGTCTAAGCATCAATGAGGGAGACAAGGTTGCGCTCATCGGCGCCAATGGAGCCGGAAAGACCAGCCTTTTTAAAATTCTCACAAAAGAGATCAAGGAGTATGAAGGTGAAGTTTTCATCGACAAAAGCAAGACCCTTGGTTATCTTTCCCAGAACATCAATCTTGAAGTAGACAAGACCATCCACGAAGAAGCCCTTTCTGTGTTCTCCCACCTAATGGATATGGAAGACCAGATGCTTCTTCTGGAAGAAGAGATGAAAAAACCTTATGATGAGAAAAATCATGCGGAGCATGAAGCGGCCATCACAGATTATGTAGGGCTTCAGGAGAAATACAATATTCATGGAGGACATACCTACAAAGGAGAAGTGCATAAGGTCTTGACTGGCCTTGGCTTCACCGTAGAAGAATTCTCAAAGAAAGTCGAGATTCTTTCCGGTGGTCAGAAGACAAGGGTAGCTTTGGCAAAGCTTCTTTTATCAAGTCCTGAGATCATTCTTCTGGATGAGCCCACAAACCATCTGGACCTGAACGCCATAGAGTGGCTGGAAGAATACCTGAAAGGCTACAAGGGAACCCTGCTCCTTATTTCCCATGACAGATATTTCCTGGATTCCATCACAAGTCATACTTTTGAGATGATCAACGGTGAAATCTACACCTACAACGCTCCTTATTCAAAATATCTGGAGCTCAAGGAAAAGGATTATGAAATCAAGCTGAAGGCCTTCAAGCATCAGCAGGGTGAAATCAACAGGCAGGAAAAAATCATTGAAAAATATCGTTCCTTCAACAGGGAAAAGAGCATCAAGGCAGCGGAGTCCAGGCAGAAAATGCTGGACAAGGTCGAAAGACTGGATGCACCGCCTAAAGCCCACAGTCCTTACAAGATTGCTTTCGACAATGAGGTGGAAAGCGGAACCGATGTGCTGATTGTGGAAAACCTTGAAAAGTCCTACGATGATACGAAGCTGTTCAAAGACCTGACCTTCCATATCCGTAAGGGAGACCGGATTGCCCTGATCGGTGAGAACGGTCGAGGGAAAACCACGCTCTTCAGAATCATTCTGAACCGTGTGAAACAGGACGCTGGAGACATCACCCTCGGTAGAAACGTGACCCTTGGTTACTATGACCAGGAGCAGAGCGACCTTCATATGGAAAAAGATGTTATTTCGGAGATTCATGACGACTTTCCCTATCTCACGGAAACACAGACCAGAACCTATCTCGGAAGCTTTCTTTTCAGAGGAGACGACGTGTTCAAATCCATCAGCAACCTCTCCGGAGGAGAACGCTGCCGAGTGAATCTTCTGAAGCTCATGCTGAAGAAATCGAACTTCCTGATTCTGGATGAGCCTACAAACCATCTGGATATACCATCAAGAGAAGCTCTGGAGGATGCGCTTCTGGAATATGACGGAACCATTTTCGTCATCTCCCATGACCGTTACTTCCTGAATAAAGTGGTGAAGAACATCTATGAACTGAAGGAAGAAGGCATAGACCGGTACCTTGGGAACTATACCTACTACATTGAAAAGAAAAACAATCCCAACCGTTTCCAGGGTCTTGAAGAAGTACCTGAGAAGAACAAGACTCGAGCCACGGAAGAGAAGAAAAAGAGAAAAGGCCGAGACAAGGACGAACGGGCCAGAAAGAAGTATTTCAAGGATCTGGAAGAGAGAATCGGGAAAATGGAAGAAGAGATCACCGATCTCACTGAATCACTGACTACAGAAGAAGTCTTTTCAGACATCAGAAAATCCATGGAGATTTCCGGGAAGATCAGTGAAAATGAAAAAACACTGGAAGAATTATACGAGGAATGGGAAGAGCTGACGCTTGAAAATGAAGAGTCTTAATATCCCATATCTTTTAAGAGTTATACTTGCTTACCAAAGAGAAGGCGCATCCAGATGGATGTGCCTTCTCTTTTTCACTTCATCCATAATTCTGAAAATCATTTAATTTACACTTGACATCTTCGTTGCATCTATGTATTATTGTATTAACCACTTAATACAATAATACAAAAAAAGGAGGACTTTCTGTGTCATGGAATTTTGATAACAGTATCCCCATCTATCAGCAGATCATTCAAGAAATGAAAAGAAGAATCATACGAAAAGAACTCACCCCCGGCGAAAGGCTCTCTTCAGTACGAGATCTTGCCAAAGAAGCCGGCGTGAACCCCAACACCATGCAGAAGGCACTTTCGGAACTTGAAACGGAAGGACTGGTGGAAACGGAACGCACATCAGGTAAATTTATTACAAGCGACAAGAATCTGATTTCAGTTCTTCAGGAAGAATACCTGAAAGAAAGACTAGAGCCCTTCCTGTCTGAACTCCATTCTTTAGGACTCACTGAAGAAGAACTGGTTACCCTCATCCGATCCCATTACAAGGAGGCAAAACAATGACGCCTATTATAGAATTTCAGAATCTGGAAAAGTCTTTCGGAAGAACGAAAGCAGTAGACAACATTTCCTTATCCATAGCTCCAGGAAAGATCATCGGACTTCTCGGCCCCAACGGCAGCGGAAAGTCCACGTTATTCAAGCTGATCAATGGTCTTCTGGAACCTACAAAAGGACAGGTCCTCATTGAGGGAAAAGCACCTTCCATAGAATCCAAGAAGATCATCTCTTATCTGCCGGAAAGAACCTATCTTAACGACTGGATGAAGATCAGAGATATTTTCCGATTCTTCTCTGACTTCTATGAAGATTTTGACCTTACCAAAGCAAGAGAAATGCTGAGAGTCTTGAATCTTGATGAGAAGCATCCACTGAAGACCCTATCCAAAGGAAACAAGGAGAAGGTTCAGCTCATTCTCGTCATGTCTCGAAAAGCCAAGGTTTATCTTCTGGATGAACCTATTGGTGGTGTGGATCCCGCAGCAAGAGACTTCATTCTGGAAACCATTCTCAGCAATTATCAGGAAGATGCCACCATGATCATCTCCACTCACCTGATCAGTGACATCGAGAAGGTCTTTGATGAAGTGATTCTGCTTCAGAATGGTAGTGTATATGA
>DATIRH010000073.1:0-10205 GCA_035469845.1 Proteiniclasticum sp.
AAAAGCGTTTCAGAGAAATAGTAAGAGTCCTTGCTTCTTATGGCTTTGGGCATATCATTCACGCGAAATTCCGATCAGAAAAAATGAAAAATGATCCAGAGAACCTGAGACTGGTCTTTGAAGAACTAGGGCCTACCTTTATTAAAATCGGTCAAATTCTATCCACAAGACCCGATGTGCTTCCAGCTGAATATATCTCTGAACTGTCGAAACTTCAGGACAAAGCACCTCACTTCCCCTACGAAACCGTGGTTTCCATCATCGAAGAGGAACTTGGCAGGCCTCTTGCCGAAATCTTCTCTTCTATTGACGAAACACCTATGGCCTGTGCTTCCGTTGCACAGGTGCATACAGCAGTACTTCTTGACGGGAAAAAGGTCATCGTCAAGGTACAGAGACCTGATATTGAAGAGAAGCTACTGGAGGACATCAACATTCTCATAAGAATTGTAAAAAGAGCGCCCAACACCCTTCGAGATATTCTTCTGGATCCGGTGGAAGCGCTGGAAGAAATCCTTGAAAACACAAGAATCGAACTGGACTTCAATAACGAAGTTCTATACATGCTGAGATTTAAAGAGGAAAATGAATCCATAAAATGCATCAGTATCCCCAACGTCTTTCTGAACCTGTCCACCAAACGGATCGTCGTCCAGGAAGAGATTCCGGGAATCAAGATCACCGACCGTGAAAAGCTTCTGTCTGAAGGCTACGACATGGAAGACATCGGTAAAAAGCTGGTTCTCTCCTACCTTTATCAGCTCTTCAACAACGGGTTCTTTCACGGAGATCCCCATCCCGGGAATCTCATCATCCATGAAAAAAAGATCTACTACATTGACTTTGGCATCATGGGCAGCCTGACGCAGAAGGCCAGAAGATCCATCAACTATCTGCTGCAAGCAATGGTGAAACGTGATATCGGTCAACTGGTCAATCTGGTGATGGATCTTGCTCAGCAGAAAGGTCCCGTGGATAAAAATGTTCTGTATGAAGATATTGAATATATCATCCACTATTATCTTCAGACCAGCCTGAAAAACATACAGGTATCAAGACTTTTCATGGATCTTTTCGAAGCAGCGAGAAAAAATAACCTGAAGCTGCCGAAAGAGTTCACGACTCTTTTGAAATCACTGCTTATTCTGGAAGGCGTCATCAGTGAAATCTCCCCGGAACTGAGTATCATGGAAATTGCAAAAGACTATCTCAAGGAAGACCCGAAAATCAGTCTGTGGCCTGACTTCACCTTGGACACCTTAGCCATAAACAGCTATAACCTTGTGAAGGATACGCTGAAAATACCAGTCAGTATCCAGACGATCCTCGACAACTTCATCAGCGGTCGTGGAAAAGTGAAGCTTGATATCGTTAATTTCGACGATCGATGGGTCGATTTCAATAAAATGATCAATCGTATGGTTTTCGCAGTGGTTGTTTCCGCCATCATCATTGCATCCGCACTGATCATCCGAAGCGGTGAAGGCCCGAACTTCAATGGCATCAGTCTCGTGGGCATCATGGGATTTGCTCTTGCAGGTTTACTGGGACTATGGCTTCTGATTTCCATTCTGAAATCAGGTAACATATAAAAGTTTACTTTACTCAGAAATATTAAACAGTAAAACAGTAAAGACTCCCGGGGGAAACCCTGGGAGTCTTTGCTGTCTATAGCTTATTTATAAAGTTCTTTTTTGATTTAGATATAACCTTCAGTCTGGATACTCATGGTGAAATATCTGATGGAATCTTCCTTTTTGCCCATTTTGTAATAGACTTTAGCAAGATCTTTATAGCGCTTTGCGAGTTCCTTGGTTTTCCCTTTTTTGATGAGCATATCCAGAGATACACTCAAATAGGTCTCGGCCATATTATAATTGCCGCTTTCTGCAAGGAGCCTGCCTTTGAAATAATATGCTTTCTCTACAACATCAGGATGCTGATTTTCAATGGCTGCATTGACCACCATATCAACATATTTGGATGCTTCCGTATAATGACCCTCTTCCACAAATCTTTCCATGGCATCCAGCAGCAGATTGACATTATCAGAAAGTGCTTCCTGAGGAAAGATTTTAGATGCTTCCTCCATCTCTCTATAAGAACCCTCCACATCACCACTGTTCAGAAGTTTTACTGCCAGAAAATACTTTGCTTTTGCATGCATCTCGGGATAATCTTTGAGATACTCACTTAATTTCTCATAACTTCCTAATCCTGTTTCGGAACTGGAAATCAGGCAGTACTGGAGATGAATCTGTCCTTTGATGGAATCATTTTCAGTCAGTTCCAGAAGTTCTTCCATGTAAGGAAGATACTTTTTCGCTTCGTCATATTCCTCGAGATAAACAAGGCAGCTCACTGTCATGAAAGGAATATGGAGTCTCTCTTCCTGTGTGATCGAATCTGGTAAGGTATAAAAGTTACTCATGAGGTAATTCAGAAATACCAGCGCATTCTCATACTCTGAAGTTGTAAAGAGATATTTGGCCATGGTCATGCAATACAGATACTGGGTTTCCCCATTGACGATATTGATATACGTTCTGTAAAGATTGGAAATCTCAACATTCAGTTCTTCAATTTTCCCCTTCTCCATATAGTGATTGATCAGCTGGATTCGAGCAAGAAAAGTCTGCATCACGAGATTGTTCTGCTCCGTCACATCAATCAGACTTTGTATCTCTTTTTCATAGTTTTTGGAATACATATTCTCTGACAGCTTCTTCAGTTCATCCGTAACTTCCTGAACGATATTCTTCTTTAGACTTTCTTTTTCAATACCAAGTCTTTTTGCCACCAGATCCAGTACCCACTCTTCAGCCTGCACCTTATCGTTTTCGATGGTACTCATCTTGGAGACAGATATTTCTGATCCGCATAGGGCTTTCAGTGTCATTCCCTTCTGTACACGTGCTTTTCTAATTTTTTCACCAGTACTCAGTATTTCCATTACACGTCACCCTCCTCTTGGAGCATAATATTCATGGATTTCTCAAGAAGTTTATAGGAATCCACGTTCTTCCCTTTTTCAAGATAGAATTTTGCCATGAGCAACATGATTTTAGACTCCTCTTCTTTGAGCTTCTTCTCCCTGGCGATATTAAGCGCGAGAATCAGATTGTTCACTGCGCCACGCATATTTTTGAACAAGGATTCCACCTTGGATTTCACAAGATAAAGCTTGATGTTCCCTAAGAAATCTTCTTCTAGAATCATTCGATCCAGCAGATTCAGCGTTTCATAAGCATCTTCCTCCATACGTAGGTGTCCATAACACTCTGCGAGATGAAGATGAACTTCTTTCAGCATTTCCTGATTTTTATTATAAAGTGCTTCTGATTTCTTGAAGTGAGCTACCGCATCAGCATAGCGGTCAAAATCTTCATAGAGCTTACCGAGATTCAGCTCGATTTCAGCCATTTCCGATTCTTCTTCACAGGCTCTGAAAATCTGAAGAGACATCTGAGCATACTTGGATGCTTCTGCAAAATTTCCTTCAATTTCATTCTTTTCTGCAAGTCTTGTCAGGAACTTTCCATAAGATTTCTTGTCTGACATGATTTCAAATTTCTCATTGGCCTTTGCAGTATATTTTCTGCTCTTTTCAAGGTTACCGACTTTCTTGTAAGCAATTGCAAGATAGAAATAAACCTTGGCCAGCATGATTTCATCCGTCAGAATGCCTTCAACAAACAAGGCTTCCGATTTATGAAGATAGCTGATAGCCATCGGTAAGGATTCCTTATCCATACAGGTTTTTGCCACAAGCATAAAGTTATCGATATAAGCTCCCTTGAAGTTATGGGTTGAATAGATAATATTGCAATGAAACAGATAATCAAAAGCCTTCGTGAAATTCTTCTTTTTAATTTCAAGCAAACCCTTAAGATAAAGGTTTTTGGCTTTAGGGAGGATCAGACCATACTGATTGATATAGTGATCCCCTTTTTCGATGTATTTTGATGCTTTATCAAATTCATCGATTTCAATGCTGATTTCAGCCATCTGACTGAAATACTCACAGATGCGATCTGCCTGAGTATTCTCGGATTCCATGAAATATTCCACAGAAATATCCAGTGTATCTGCCAGATAATCCAGAAGATCCATCGATGGATTCGATTTGCTCGATTCCACAAGACTGATCTGTCCAGGGGTAACACGATTTCCTGCAACATCTTTCAGCGTCATATTTAATTCTTTTCGTCTTTTTTTGACCTTTTCGCCTAATGATAATACTTCCATAAACTTCTCTCCTAAAGCATAATTAACATTTTCATTATAGCATATAATTAAACTAGAATAACTGTAGAATAAATTTTTCTGACAGATTTTTTATCACTTTCTAGGGTAAACATGAGTAACAGTTAATAAATCGACTGAAATATATTTACCTGGAGCCACTACATGGGAATTGATGCTGTCATAGAAACAGCTAAAGAGAAGGATACTCGGACCTTCCGAGCACCTTCTCTTCTTAATTTCCACATATATTTTTCTTGAAAAATTTTAATGCATAAGAACTTTATTATCCAGACTCAAGGTCCAGGCTGTTTTTACTTGGAAAAAGCGCTTTTGGCCAGTTCATCTGCACGGTCATTATAGCGGTCTCCACTATGACCTTTCACCTTTTTGAATTTCACATTCAAATCCGTTTTTATAGATTGAAAAAACTCATGATATCCTTCTGTGAGCGGATTATTTCTTTTCCAGGTGCCTAAAGCCCAGCTTTCAATGCCCTGATAATCAAAATAAAGCACTAGATTTCTGTACCCATTTTCTATGGCAAAGGACATGGCTTTCATCGCCCCCATCACTTCACCAGCCACATTTCTCATGGAGCTGTATTCTCCCTTTACGGCTTCGCACTCCGAATGAATCTCTTTTCCTTCATGAACAACCACCAGTCCATAGGCATACCTGGTTGTAGTGAGCTCATAGCTGCCGTCCACATAGATGATCACCTGATCCTCTGCCTGCGCTTCCGGATATTGCTCAGGTTCTTCTTCTGATGATTTGAGTGCAGACGTTTCAGATTTCACAGCATCTTCTGAAGAAGGAAGTTCTTCTCCATGCATGGTGATAAAAGAAAGCGCTTCTTCTCTTGTCGGAAAGCTTTTAAATTTGACTCCTTTGGCACCTGTCACTTCTTTCTTACACTGATCCCAGGTCTCAAGAATCATCGGTTTTTTTGAATGGCCATCCAGCACCGCATAAAATTTACCCAAAATAAATCTCCTTATAAAAAGGAGCATTACGCTCCTTTTATCTTTTTCTATTTCTTTCAAAGGATTCTCTTACTCTATGTCAGGAAACATCCTTCTTTGTTTTTCGTGACCTCTTCTATTTCAATACAGGTTCAAAGATCGGATCAAGATCCGGCACTTTTACTTTTTCTGGAATCAGATAAGCATCATCAGACAAATAGGAACGCTTTCTCTTCTCAAGATTCTCATCTATAAGCCCGTATACCTGATTAAGCGTCTTAGCCGGAGTAAAGTTTACGATTCTTCCAATGTTGTCTTTGACCTGCTTCAGCGTATTCAGATCTCCCTGCCAGTGTTGTACAAGAATCGGTATAGGAATCTTGTTCAGAATATAGTTTGAACCGAAAAACAAGATTGCCAGATCATCCATCTTTCCGAGCACAGGAACCTTACTTGGAATGAAATCCATAGGAACCAGCGGATAGCCGAAGGTGAATGCGATGAGTACTTTGTCCCTCTTCGCTACACGTTTATCCTTCATCAGTCTTAAGGCTAAAGCGTACATATCAGGTAGTATGAATGCATAGTTCGCCATATTTTTCTTGTCATAGGGTACCTTTTCCAGAATTTTCACTCTGAAATCGGTGTAGGAATCTTCTGTTCGGTCCAAAAGCCCCAGTTTCGTGTTGAAATCAGCAAGCTTTCTTTCCTCTTCCTCTCTCTTGACTCTTTCTTCTGCTTCCTTGTCCTTGCCTGCTTCTGCCTGCATGGCGTCGAGGTCTGCTTCAATGCCCTTCAGTTTTAATGAAAGGACACCGTTTTCCATCATGAAATGTTCTACTTCCAGATGAACATGAGGTACCTGCTGCAATGCTTCATCTATATTGACAGATAGAGCCTTGTTCTCATAAGTAAGCCCCATTTCTTCAGCTTTCTTGGCTGCTGTTTTAGAAGCGATGTTCAGGATGAACTGGGGAACTCCAAGTTTCAGCACCTTGATCCGTTCAATTTTCAGGGTCATGATGTTATTGACCACACTGATGATCCTTATTTTTGCAAGAAATGGGATATTGATGATCTTTTTAAAGCTACCCTCGATCTGGACAAAATTATCATCCAGCTTGACATCTTTAAACGTAAGTTCCGGAACTTTAGTTTCAACCAGAGTCTTCAGATCGTACATGATATCTTCCGCACTTAATGTTGTGGTTACGGATGTTACTCTCATAATTTTTTCTCCTTTTAATGATTCTTCATATCTTAGCGCATAATATATAAGTTTATTATAGCAAGTTCTTCACTTCTTAGGATGAACTCAGCAAAAGATTTCAATTAACTTAACATTTGACTTATTCTTTTGAGTTCAGTTTATATTTTCTCTCTTAACTGCTGGTCCAGAAGCAGAATAAGGGTTGTTATTACTATTCCACCTAGAAGTCCCCCTATATGGCCAAAATTATCGATGTTGCTGGAGGTGAATCCTGAGAACAGATTGATCGCAAGTACAATCATAATTCTGGAAAACATGGATTTCATGGATTTCTTTTTTCCAAGAAGCGTAATCATCAGTATGGCTCCTAGCAGCCCAAAAACTGCTCCGGAAGCGCCCACTGCAACATTCGGTGTATAGAGATAGCTTAAAATCCCACCTGTTAAGGCAGAAAAACAATATATCCCCAACATCTTCCATTTCCCCATGAATTCTTCCACAATTCTACCTAAGGCGAACAGTGCATACATGTTAAACAGAATATGCATGAAATCCGCGTGAAGAAAAGCGGAAGTGAAGAGCCTGTAGTACTCTCCAGCATGAATCAGTTCATTGACTTTGGCACCATAGGAGATCAGGACAAAGATATTGATATCTGTTCCACCTGATTTAAATGCCGTAAACGTGTAGACGATGATATTGATGATCATGAGTGTGAAGGTGACCGCCATGGATTTCACTGTCATTTTCTGCGTTACTGCCACTTTCTTTGAAAGAATTGATCTTGATATATCATCATGACCAAAGAACTTCCCTTCCTCATCCACATACACTTCCGAATAATTCGGCAGTTTTTCTTTGATTGGCACCGGATGTCCCCCAGTAAAAATAATATTCACGATATAAGCAGGAATCTGATTGAGCCTTGCATGATTCATAAAAGCCAGAAGATTCTCATCTTCATTTCCGAGGGTAGAAAAGATCACAGCTAAAAACCCATTTTTGATGGGTGTATAGAGATAGAAATTCAATTCCTCTTCGATGGATGGAAATTCTTCTAGAAAAAATCCTTTGTCATCGATGAGAAGACCCATGGTCTCTTGGATTACTTTGTTGATCATAAAATCCCCCTGCTTGTTCATAACTTAATCTAATATTACCCCAAAACCGAAAACTATGAAAGAAAAAGACCCTAAAAAGGGCCTTTTCTAATCTGCTATTTACTTTCAATATACTCTTCAATCATGTCGAGAAGTTCGTTGAATCTTCTGATGGTCGCTTCAAGAGGCGCTTTGCTTGTCATATCAACGCCAGCAGCCTGAAGAGTCTCTACAGGATAGTTGCTTCCTCCAGTCTTCAGGAAGCCTTTAAATCGTTCTACAGCTTCTTCTCCTTCCTTCAGAATGCTTTCTGCAAAAGCACTAGCAGCAGCATAACCTGTTGCATACTGATAAACGTAGAAATCACTATAGAAATGAGGGATTCTAGCCCATTCCACTTCGATTTCCTTATCAATCACAATACCTTCACCAAAATACTTCTTGTTCAGATCAAGCCATAAAGCACTATAGTCCTCACCAGTCATCGGTGTTCCCTTCTGAATGGTCTCATGAGTGATCTTTTCAAATTCAGCAAACATAAGCTGTCTGAATACTGTGGTTCTGATCTGCTCCAGCTCCTGATTCACAAGGTAAAGTTTCTTCACAGGATCCTTCTCATTTTCGATCTGATAATGGATCAGCAGCTTTTCATTGGTTGTAGATGCCACTTCTGCTACAAAAAGCGTGTAGTCTCCGTATACGAAGGGCTGATACTTTCTTGAATAGTAGGAATGGATGGAGTGACCCATTTCATGAACAAGTGTTGATACATCTCTCAGATTCTCATGATAATTCAGAAGAATATAAGGTGCTGTATCATATGCGCCTGAGGAATAAGCTCCACTTCTCTTTCCTTTGTTTTCATAAATATCGATCCAGCCGTTTTCCACACCATCTTTAAAGATGGAAAGATACTCTTCACCCATAGGCTTCAGGCCTAGAAGTGCAAGTTTCACACCCTCATCAAATGGAATTTTCTCTTCCGGTACATCAATGATCGGTACATAGAGATCATACATATGGATCTCATCAAGTTTAAGAAGTCTCTTCTTGATATCTACATAGCGGTGGAGTGCTCCCACACCTTCGCTGATGGTCTCAAGTGAATTGTCATAAACCGCCACAGGTATGTTGTTGGGACTTAAAGAAGCTTCGATAGGTCCTTCATAGCTTCTTAGTCTGGCTCTCAGATTGAAAGTCTTTATATTGGAAGAAAGCATCATTCCAATTGAGTTCTTGTACTTACCGTAGGTTCCGAAAAGTTCTTTGAATGCGTTCTCACGCAGTGTCCTGTCCTTTGACTGGATGAACATGCTGTAGCTTCCTTCTGTCAAAGGATGCTTATTCCCTTCAGCGTCTTCCACATCATTAAAGGTCAAGTCTGCATTGGTGAAGATCGAGAAGATGTCATCTGGTGCATTCAGAGAATCTGAAAGCGTAGCCAGAAGTTCTTCTTTTTCCTTACTTAATACATGAGGCTTTTCTTTTACGATGGATTCGATGTAGAACTTGTATCCTGTAAGATCTTCGTCTGCAAGATAATTCTCAATCGTTTCATCGCTTAAAGAAAGAAGTTCCGGTACGAAATAACTTGCCATGGCACTGTACTCAGCAACATACTGAGCAATCTTCGACATCACGACCTGCTGCTTTGTATTCGCCGTATCCTCATCATTTTTCATATGTGCGTATACATACAGTTTTTCCACGGTTCTTGTATACTTTTCATAATCTTTCAGATAGGCAAGGAGACTTTCTTTTTCATGAAGCTTGTCCTTGTAGTTTAAAAGAACAAGTGCTTCCTTTTTGACCATTTCCAGTTCCTTCTCGAAATCTTCATTAGATGCGTAAATGTCATGAATCTTCCATTGATGCTTTGCATCTATTTCATTTCTCAGTTTTGCTTTTTCGCTCATAGATACCTCCATAATATTTTATTAGCTCCTTCCATTATAAGACACAGAAACTGACTTTCATAGAAAATTAGCGCTTCTTCTATGTTTAATGTGAATATTCTGTACTACCTGAAACGAAAAAGAATCCATTACCTTATTTCCGGTAACGGATTCTTTCAATACTTCCAGTTATTACTGTCTATTCATTGAAACTGCTTAGAATCTTTTCATAGGTTTCTTTCATGGTTTCAAGAAGATTACCTGACGCCTCAAGCGGATTCATGGCTACGGTCTTGCCGCCTGTTTCTCTTGCAAGGGTTTCAGAAACCTTCGGAGAAGCATTGTCTTCCAGGAAAATTGTCGTGATTTCCTCTTCCTTCACGAAATTTATGAGATCTTCCAGGCTCTTAGGTGTAGGTTCTCCTTCCTGGAAAGGTCCTTCTATAGACTTTTGTACAAGTCCAAGCTCTCTGGTCATATAGCCGAAAGCGGCATGCCCTGTCACAAAGGCTTTCCCTTCGTGTTCTTTAAACTTGTCCATATACTCTTCTTTTAATACATTCACTTCTTCTACGAAATCACTGTAGTTTTTCTCGAAGGTATCAGCTCCTTCAGGTGAAACTTCTGACAGCTCTGTTTTCACATGCTCCGCCATAATGGTAAGCGATTCTAGAGACACCCAGATATGGGGATCAAATTCTCCATGTTCATCGCCTTCTTCATCTTCGTGCTCATCCGCTTCGTCCAGATGAATGAGATCTACTCCTTCAGATAGATTGATGATCTTCAG
>DATIRH010000074.1:0-1743 GCA_035469845.1 Proteiniclasticum sp.
GGAATATTTGAAATCATGGGTTTTCATGGTCTAGTATGACCGCCTCATGATAGAATAGAGTTAAATTCGAAATTATGGAGGAAAATAATGGAAGAAAAAAAACTGGCATTGGAACTGATCGATTTTCTGCATGAATCTTCAACAGCCTTTCAGGCAGTGGAGATTATGAAGAGAGATCTGATTCATCTGGGATATAAGGAACTAAAGGGTGAAGAAGGCTGGAAACTTGAAGAAGGGGATAGAGTTTTTTACACAAAGAATAATTCCTCACTGTTTATGATGCAGATCGGAAAAAATCCACTGGAAAACGGATTCAAAATGGCTGGAGCACACACAGATTCACCATCCTTCAGAATCAAGCCTGATTCTGAAATTCTTCAGGACGGGTTCCTGAAACTGAATGTGGAAACCTATGGCGGACCGATTCTTTCCACCTGGTTCGATAGGCCACTCTCGCTTGCGGGTAGAGTCATGTTGAAGGGGGAGAGTATCCTGAAGCCTCAGACGAAACTGATCGACTTCAAGAAACCGATTCTCTATATCCCTTCACTGGCGATCCACATGAACAGAAAGGTCAATGAAGGTGTGGAGGTCAATAAGCAGAAGCATGTTCTGCCTGTCATGATGATGGCGGATAAGGAACTAGAGAAGAAAGGATTTTTAAAGAATCTTGTAGCTGAAGAGCTTGAAGTGGATGTGGAAAAGATTCTTGATTTCGATCTCTTTGTATATGAGGTTGAAAAGGGAAGTCTATGCGGACTGAATGAGGAATTCATTTCCTCCAAGAGACAGGATAATCTGTCCAGTGTCCACAGCATCTATACTGCAATGAAATCTACAGACGAATTCTCAGGAATCAATCTGGGCGCTTTCTTTGACAACGAAGAATGCGGTAGCGCCACTAAGCAGGGAGCGGATTCCACTTTACTAAGAGATCTTATGGAAAGAGTGTATTATGCGCTGGGAGGAACCCGAGAGGATTTCCTGAAGAACCTTGAGAATTCTTTCATGATATCAGCGGACCTTGCCCACAGTGTGCATCCGAACTACACCGAGATGCATGATCCGACCAGTAGACCCATCATCAATAAAGGTCCGGTCATCAAGATTTCAGCCAATATGAGATATACTTCTGATGCGGATTCCATGAGTGTCTTCACAGGACTCTGTGATGAAGCAAAGGTACCTTACCAGTACTTTGTCAACAGAAGTGATCTTGCAGGAGGAAGCACCATCGGACCCATCGGTTCGACGCATCTTCCAATCAGAACCCTCGACATCGGGAATCCACTTCTGGGTATGCACTCAGCGAGAGAGCTTGGCGGTGTGAAAGACCATCTATACCTGACAAAAGCACTTGAAGTCTACTTTAATCTGAAATAATCGGTTTTTGTTTTTGTTTTGTAATGGGTGCACTGCTGGATTGAAATAGAATGTCAGTAGGAATAAATTTTGAGGTGAAGCGTTTGAGAAAAATAAAAACGCTATTTATGACAACCATCATAGCAGGTCTTGCGGTTACGGTTTCCGGTTGTGCTCTGCTAGGAAAGACGCCTGATGTATCAGAGTACATAGATCCAACACAGGAAACTGCTGTGGATAATGAAGGACTGATGAACTACATGGAAGAGCTGATGCCAGTTCTAGAAGCGTTTTACAGTGAAGGGAAATCCCTTGTCGAAGCAGGTGTCAAAGGGAACGAAATCAATGTTGAAATCAATCTAGGAGAGGATCCGAGTCCTT
>DATIRH010000075.1:0-2543 GCA_035469845.1 Proteiniclasticum sp.
ATGGAATAATACTTAATGATACTAATGAAAACTTTGATAAAAGTGTATCTGAGATTACGGATGGTAACGGATTTGATGTGACAATCGAAGCAGTTGGACTACCTTCAACTTTCCAGAACTGCATTGATGCAGCGACATTCGGCGGAAGAGTTGTTCTCATAGGAGTAGGAAAGAAAAATCTTGATTTTAACTTTACAATAATTCAGAAGAAAGAACTTAATATTTATGGTTCGAGAAACGCTCTTACTTCTGATTTCGTTGAATTGATTGATATTGTAAAATCTGGTAAAGTGAATTTAGAAAAGATTATTACAAATATATACGATTTTGATGAAGCAAATAAAGCATTCTCGGATTTTGATCAAAATGCTTCCAGTATGCTGAAAGTCCTAATTAAATTTTAAAGTTTAGAGACTATCAGCTCAAAGAAAGAAGCAGCCTCTGCATTAAATGCAGGTGCTGCTTTCTTTCTAATAGATTATCTCCTATTTTAGATTAAGAAGAGCCAAGTGCTTACTGATGTGTTCATCAAGATGCTTGGTGTAAGCTTCGCTGTGATCATCCAGTGCTTCAAAGAAGCGCTCTCTTAAAAGGAAATCTCCCTTTTCGTCCTGATCTCTCAGGATGTAGCCATAGGTGATATGCAGAAGCTGCCTTGCATCATCGTTTCTGAGATACTCGGGAAGCTTTGCATCCTCCACATCATGAAGAGATGGAATGTTTTCAAGGTTTGTGGTCACATGATAAAGAGCTGTGGCATCACTGAATTTATCCAATGCGTGGGCATGGATCTCACGGTAAAGCGCAGGTTCTTTCTCTGCAATGACTTCAACGGCTTCCAGCCAGTTGGTTCCTGCAGTTTTTACATGGAACTTCCCGTGGGTCTCTTTTGCAACGATGGGGAAGATGGAGAACTTGTCACTACCGGAGTGCACGCTGATTCGGTAACCGAAATGCTCTGCAATAGCCACATGGGCTTTGATATCCAGCGTGAACATTTCAAGGTCGCCGATATAATCGATTCCTTTCTGGAACTCGCCAATGAATCTTGGTGCCATGGTAGAGATGATAATATGTCTGTCTTTCAGTTCCTGCGCGATAATATAATGAGAAATCGGATTCGTAGGCGTTGAAGTCTCATCAATGGAGATTTCAAAATCCAGCGGCAGCTTGTAGGTTACAATGATCTCTTCATAGACTTCTTTGATGAAGTCTATAGCTGCATAATAGGTCAGAACGTCTCTCATGAGCTGCGTTTTATTGATTGTGAGGCTTAGGCCTTCGAGTTTAACATCCTTGTCCAGATACTTCTCTTCATAGTAGGAGCGGATGGACGAATCCAGTACTTCGTACTTGATTAGAAGCTCTTCGTCATCGAGATCAAGAATGGTATTGTCGATCTTCTCGGAAGAATCCAGCGTGATCATGGTAGCACCAAGATCCAGTTCTTTCAGGATATCCTCTTTGGTTTTCAGATGGTCACCATCAGCGCCATAGCCGTTTTTGTAGCCTTCCTGGAAGACTGCATAGGCTGCAGCATCGATGACATCTTCATATTTCCTGTGGGTCATATCAAGCTCCCTGACACTCTGCTGCGCAAAGATCGGGAATATATCCGTGTCTTTTACGGCTCTGATGTGTCCAGGGGTAGCAAGACCTAATCTGTCACCAAGTCCCACGGAAGTTTTGTGCTCCGTGTTTGCCACTGGCGCTGTATAAGGGAAGAACTGGTTTAGAACCAGTCGGTTCTCATGGGTAGGAAAGGCCAGCTTAAAGCCGTTATTTTCAAATCCAGCCAGTGCTTCATATAATTCGCCTTGACCGACAGCCACAAGAAACTTCTGAGCATCTTGCCTGAACATGACCACTTTTGTGCCCAGATAACTGGAAAGTGATTGTGTATAGACCGTTATGCCATCGTATGAAGGTTTCAGGGAGTCCCCTTTAAGATCGTTAATCAGTTGTTTGTACATAAAATAAGCCTCCTCATTGATTGTCTGAAAAATTGATTTCAAACTGAAGTTGATACAATCTAATTATACCTCATATTGCAGACACTTATAGTTGAAACATTTCATAAGCCGTAAAATTCGTGATTTATTCATACTTTTTACGATGCTTTCTGAGGAGCGACGAAATAGAATTATAAATAGAAGCCTAATAGAAATAGAATTGAATTAGAAATATATGTAACCAGATAGATTCAACAAATGAAAACAGGCCAAATGCCTAAGGAGGAAATAAAATGAAAAATATCAAAGATACACTGGAAAAGAAAAACGGACATCTGAAGGAAAGGGTGCTTCAATTCGGAGAAGGTAACTTCTTAAGAGCCTTCGTGGACTGGATGATCGACGAAGCCAATGATGAAGGGCACTTTGACGGTAGTGTTGTCCTCGTTCAGCCTATCGAGCGCGGTATGGTCAATATGATCAATGATCAGGATGGCATGTACACACTCATCATGAGAGGACTTGAAAATGGAGAACAGACCGAAAAGGTCAAAGCCATCACTTCCGTATCACGTGGAATCAATCCTTTTG
>DATIRH010000076.1:0-4527 GCA_035469845.1 Proteiniclasticum sp.
CGTAGATAAAAAGAACCTCATAATAACTCCAGCCATCAAGTGAGGGTATACTGCTGAAGATGAGTTGAATGAATATAACACCAGTCAGCTGCACAAAAATAAATCCGACAAGACCAAAGATGAAATCAACACGATATTCAATAAGTGATTTCAGGTATTGCTTAAGGAACTGGTTATACAGTTTCATGTATCTTCTCATATCAGCCTCCTAAAATGGTCAGATAACTGACCATCTTCTTCCAGATGAATCTGGAAATCAGTATCATGATGACAATCCAGAGTACCTGAACGCCTATAGCTCTATATGCCTCTTCACCCTGAAGTTTCCCAAGATAGATCATTGTAGGTGTGTATACAACGGAACTGAATGGAAGTACAGTAATAATTTTTCTGAATACTTCAGGGAAGAATACGAGCGGAATCAATGCACCTGATAATAGCTGCA
This sequence comes from Proteiniclasticum sp., assembly GCA_035469845.1. Classification (GTDB taxonomy): domain Bacteria; phylum Bacillota; class Clostridia; order Clostridiales; family Clostridiaceae; genus Proteiniclasticum. The sequence continues at coordinate 446 of DATIRH010000076.1, forward strand.
TAACTGCACCCATGATCTGAGACATTCCCCACATATTTGTCAGTTTGAATGAAAGAAGACCGAAACTGTAGCTGAAGTAGAAATTGATGAAAATCCCCATACTCATACTGAGAAGATACAAGGGAATATTATACGCTCCTCCAAATCCTGTGCTGTTATAAACAAGGAGATTGATCACTGTAAAAGCTGCAACAAAGATGATGATGAAATTGTAAAGGACTCCTCCGAAAGCCTGAAAGAGCATTCTCTTCTCATAGCTGATGGGTCTGATCAGATTGATTGCAATGGTTCCGTCTTTTACTTCTCTTGCAATATCGAAAGAAATATCGACTGAAGTTATAAGCGTTGTCAAAAATGAAATGATAATATACAGTATCATCTCATTCAAGGTAAAGCCTTTAATCACCCGTTCCGGTGAACTTGAAAAAATTGCTTTCCACAAAAAGAAGGACACAGTAAGCATGATCCACTCACCAATCATGAAAATAATCACATTGGCTTTATAGGAAAGAAGCATCTGAAACGTATTTGTTGTGAAAGGTAAATATGCCCTTATACGCTTCATGCATTACACCTCATTTCTATAGATTTTCTTTACAATATCTTCAATAGAGGGTTCATGAATTGTAAACTCAGTTATATCCAGTTTATTCATGAGTCTTTTTGTTATTTCTGTAGTCGTGGTACGATTTTTATTGAATTGAACCTTCAGGCGGTTCTCTTCGGCCTGAAGACCGATGAATTCCTCATCCAGTTCTTTTATAAATTGTACTTCCTGAAGATCTATATAATTCTTCGTCTGAATTTCAATATCCGCCATGTATCCGTAGGTTTCTTTTATGTGCTTCACATTACCGTCATAAAGCATTTTACCTTTATCAATTATAATGATACGGCTTGAAAGCTCTTCAATATCCATCAAGTCGTGGGTCGTAAGAATAATTGTAGTACCATATGTTTCATTGATTTTCTTTATCGCTTTTCGTACATTCTCTTTCACAACCACATCAAGTCCTATGGTAGGTTCATCCAGGTAGATCACTTTTGGATTGTGAATCAGTGCAGCCGCCAGATCTCCACGCATCCTTTGCCCCAACGAGAGCGTCCTGACGGGTTGTAGCATGAAATCCTTAAGCTCCAGCACCTCATTTAGAAAATCCATCTGAAACTCGAACTGCTTGCGATCCACTTCATAGATATCTCTAAGAAGCGTGAATGTTTCCGATAAGGGAAGATCCCACCACAGCTGTGTCTTCTGTCCAAAAACAACGCCAATGTCTTTTGCATTTTTCTGCCTGTTTTCATAGGGAATAATCCCATTAACCAGCACTTCTCCTGATGTAGGTGTCAGAATACCCGTCATCATTTTGATCGTCGTGGATTTACCTGCGCCGTTTGCACCGATATAACCAACAACTTCGCCTTCCTGTATATGAAAACTGACGTCATCAACAGCTTTCGTCACAGAATATTCTCTTGAGAAAAAGGATTTTATTGCACCAGAAAAGCCTGGATACTTTTTATTCATCTTGAACTCTTTCGTCAGGTTCTTCACTTCGATCATTTTTCGATTCCTTTCTGATTCATTTTGTAATATCTTTCAAAAAGTATTATAGCACTAAGTTTATGCATAATATATCTTATTTTAAATCAGAACAGGAAGCTTTTTCAGCTTCCTGTTTATAAGATACTATTTAGTAAACTGAAATATTCCCGTCAGTTCGAGATTCAGTTCCTGCCACATAAGCTCCATTTTTCAGTTTTAGAATCATCTGACCTCTTCCGAAGTGACTGTTGTCATCTGTCACTGTTATTTCATGTCCGAGCTTTTTAAGCTCCTCAACCATTTTCTCATCAAAAGTACTTTCCACAAGGATTTCTTTCTCTCTGGTCCATTGCCATCTTGGACAATCCAGAGCCATCTGCGGGTTCAGATTGAAGTCCAGAAGATTGCTCATGACCTGCAGGTGTCCCTGAGGCTGCATATATCCACCCATGACACCAAACACACCGATGCATTTATTGTCTTCAAGGAGCATCCCAGGGATGATCGTATGATAGGTTCTTTTTTTCGGAGCCAGACAATTCACATGATTTTCATCCAGTTTAAAGTCTGCACCACGGTTCTGAAGCGCAATTCCAGTTCCTTTAGCGACAATACCGCTTCCAAACCCCATATAGTTGGATTGAATCATGGAGACCATATTTCCATCTTTATCCGCGGTGGCAAGGTAGACAGTACCGCTGTGAAAAGGGTCCTCATGGGTGAATACCTGTGCTTCTTCCGTGATTTTCGCTGCTCTTCTTTTTCCGAATTCATCTGTCAGAAAATCAGACGGTTTGAACAACATGTCTGAAGGATCTGTTATATGATGCAGTCCATCGGCAAAAGCGATTTTCATTGCTTCCATGGCACGATGGTAGTACAATTCATCTCGCTTTTCCACTTTAAAATTCGACATGATATTGATTGCCATCAGTGCAACCATTCCTTGTCCGCTTGGAGGAAGCTCCGCTACCTCGTAGCCACGATATCCCACCTTGAGCGGCGTCACCCATTCTGGTGAAAAATCAGCCAGATCACTTTTTCTGAGATATCCGCCATGTTTCAGAGAATCTTCTTCCATTCGATCTGCAAGTTCACCAGTGTAAAATGCTTCTGCATCAGTTTCTCCGATCTTTCTTAAAGTACTCGCATGGTCTGAAAGAGTCATGATTTCAAAGGCCTCAGGTGCTTCACCGTTTATTGTGAAGGTCTTGAACCATTCCTCATACTGCTCCCCTTGAAAAATCTCTTTATACTTCTTCGCTGCCCTTTTCCACATGTTCGACACATTGGCTGCCACGGGAAACCCTTCCTCTGCATGTCTGATTGCAGGTGTCAGGCATTCAAGAAGTGTAAGGTTCCCGAATTTCCTGTTAAGCTCCGCCCATCCTTTTGGCGTTCCTGGTACTGTAACTGGGATCCAACCATGCACTGGCATGGTTTCATGGCTCTTTCTCACTTCTTCTAAAGTGATTTTTGCCGGTGACGGTCCATTGCTGTTCAGACCGTACAGTTTGTCTTTCATCCAGACCAAAGTAAAATTGTCCGAGCCTATTCCATTGGCCGTGGGTTCCACCACAGTCAGGCACGCTGCTGCTGCAATGGCTGCATCAACAGCATTTCCGCCTTTCTTAAGGATCTCAAGCCCCGCATCTGCTGCCAGTGCATTTGACGTGGCGACTACACCATTCTTCCCGCTTAAAGGAATTCTTCCGCTTTTATAGGGCATATCTAATGGATCGAATTTCATAATAACCTCCTGATTGTCTTTTTATTTAGTCTTATACCTCGTTATCGGTTCATGTTCCTTAGCAGTTTTTCGCACTAGACCCTCTTCGAATCCTTCACCTGTCACCTGATACTTTATCCTCATGCACCTTTTAAAGCTTATCAGGACTGACATTTCTCACGTAATCAATGAAACCCTTAGCCTGTAAATTAAGTATCTGATGGATCTCATTTTTAATGCCATGTGCATTTATAATCAGCTTCCCAAAGAGGAGCCCTTTCTGATACTCAATAGAACCAATATCTCCGTAATCATAGGATAGAGATTTAAAATCATTCATAGTTGCAAATCCTCTACCTAAGAACAAAATCCTCTGGTTCGTACAAATCAGGAGCCCCCGAGCACCTGAATAAATTCCTCTGATTATTCCCCCTACATTCTCATCCGTCAGAATCATATCTTGCAAAACACCTGCCAAATAGGCGTCTCTTTCATCTAGAACCACACTGACACCACCAACGCTATCTATTTGTTCAATTATTTCTAACATTCTATCCATATAGCCCCCTTATTCGTCTAAAGATGCAGTCCCGTTAAAGTCTTGTATTTATTTCTTCGCACTATATAAGCACTCACATATTTATCATATTATATAGATATTTAGTTGTTGTCAATTTTCTAATGTAAGTATACTTTCTATTTTTCATTTCATCTCTTAGTATAATGCAAAAAAACAAGGATTGGCATGATTCCAATAGGAACTGTGCTAATCCTTGTCTTTCTGTTTCTTTTCCTACATTTCTTCCA
>DATIRH010000077.1:0-4789 GCA_035469845.1 Proteiniclasticum sp.
GACTCCTTTTCCTAGTAGGACTTCCACATCGGATTTCAGATTGACCAGTGCCTCTCTGAAGGGAAACTGATCCTGTGCATAAGATTCCACTCTTTCAGCCAGAACACCCGACTTCATCAGATCTTTATCCCATTTGATTTCCTGAGACAAAACCCTATTTTCAAGTTCAGAAAAACCTTTCTCGGGCACTAAAGCATGATGAAGAAGAGGCATAGAAAGAAGACCCAGAATAAAAAGGAGTATCCGTTTTTCCTGTTTCATTTTCATCTCGTCCTCCTCCTAAAATCTGAAATAAAGAAATGGATTATATGCACCGTCTACAATATAAGCCGTGGACAGCAGGAAGATTCCAAAAAGAACCGCCCCTGTAAGAAGTTTCGGCATCTTTTCACTTTTTCTTGTAAAACTGACGAATCTTCTGTAAGGCCATGGTGTCGAAAAAAGAATCAGCAGAATGAAAAGAACCCCATATCTGCTCATAAAATATAAAGAGAGCTGATCCAGAATTGGTCCGTTTCCTGCCATGACATTCAGATAAAGAAAAAGATGATTCAGATCTTCCAGTGCGAAGATCACAAAACTGAACATCAGAACCGGGAGTGTATAGACTCTTGAGAGAAATCCCCCCATCTTGGGTAATATATTCTTCAGCATCACTTTCTCCACGATGAGAACCACCGCGAAATAGATTCCCCACAAAACATAATTCCAGGAGGCTCCATGCCAGAAACCTGTGAGAATCCATACCAGCGCGATATTCCGGAGTGTGATCAGAATTCCTTTTCGGTTTCCGCCCAAGGGATAATACAGATAATTTCTGAACCATTTAGAAAGACTCATATGCCATCGTCTCCAGAATTCTGTGATGCTTCCTGAAATGAATGGATAATTGAAGTTTTCAAGAAAGTCGAATCCGAAGATTTTGCCCAGCCCGATGGCCATATCGGAATACCCGCTGAAATCAAAATAGATCTGAAGCGAGAAAGCCGCCGCACCGATCCAGGCAGTAGCCACGGATAAATCCTCCATGGGCAGCAGTTTCACCTGTTCCCAAAGCGCTCCGATGCTGTTAGCCAGAAGCACCTTTTTACCCAAACCTAGAATAAATCTCAGGATTCCATCTGCTAGATGCTGCGCATCCACCTCTCTTTCTTCAAGCTGCTTCTCCACATCCTTATAGATGACAATAGGTCCTGCAATAAGCTGAGGAAACATCGATACGTAAGTGCCAAAGGTGATCAGATTTCTCTGCGCCTTCACCTCTCCCCGATAAACATCAATACTGTAGGACATGGTCTGAAAAGTGAAAAAGGAGATCCCGATGGGAAGCGCGACTTCAAGAAGCTTCATATTCGTTCCCAAAAGGAGATTGGTATTTCCGATGAAAAAATCACCATATTTGAATATCCCGAGAAGACCAAGATTTGCTGTGATTGAAACAATTAGAAACACCTTGGAAAGATTCTTTCGATGTCTGTACTTCTCGATGAGCAGCCCATTGAAATAATCAATGAAAATGGAGAGGATCATGATCAGTATATAGACCGGTTCTCCAAACCCGTAGAAAAACAAGCTTACGAAAAGTAAGACCGCATTTTTCGCCCGGTCAGGAACCATATAGTAAATCAGGATCGTAACGGGCAGAAAATAAAAAATGAATGCGGCACTTGAAAATACCATATGGAGCTCCTTATAGAAAAAAATTGCTGAAAATAATTATAAAAAAGCCTATACCTAAATATAAGCTTTTTGAGTTTGTCTGCTATTTGAAAAATCCCTTGAAGACTTCTTCTGCCTTGTCTACCTCAGAATGGATGACAAAGACCAGATATTTCCCGTTGACTTCTGTGTAGTAATTCTTCGCATTCTCGTACTGGTCCGGCAGATACTGTTCAAAACTCTTCTGAACGGCTTCCGCACGCTTCACGATTCCTGCTTCAACTGCTTCAATGTCTTTTTCATCCTTCACTTTGAATACGGAATATTCCTGCGTCGTCACATTCATCATGGGGATATTGGCGTCATACTCTTCTAGTATTTCCGCATCCAGTTCATAGAACTGAAGGAGTGTCTCATCATCTAGTGGAATCATTGACCCCCACTCGAGGTCTTCCAGAATCTTGTCTCCAATTTCCTTCACAGGCACAGTGACCTCTTCTCTGCCCTCTGTCTTTTCCCCGCAGGCTGCAATGCTCAGAACCATCATGCCAGATAATAGAATGCCCAGTATTTTCTTCTTCATGTTTTCCTCCAAAATGTGTAGTCTATCGATACGTGACCTAGATAAAATTATATCCAAGACGTGAATACGGAGGGTAACAATCCTATTACACAGTGGTGACAAATTGATTTTCTGGATTCTCTTTAGAATCCGGCTTAACTTATAGCATCAATAGGATTCATGTTATAATTACAATATTAAATAAAGAAGGTGTGATGAAGTATGAAAGTAGGTTTTATCGGTCTTGGAATCATGGGAAAACCCATGGCGAAGAATCTAATGAAAGCCGGGCATGAACTCAAAGTCTATAACCGCTCCAAAGAAGTAGTTGAAGAGATGGTCTCTTTAGGTGCAACAGCTGCTAAGAGCCTTGGAGATACAGCCGTTGGTATGGATGCGCTGATCACCATGCTGCCTGATTCTCCCGATGTGAAAAAAGTCATGATCGGAGAAGATGGTGTCATCGATTATGCAAGCGAAGGACTACTCTACATCGACATGAGCTCCATCCTGCCTGAAGTATCCGTTGAAGTCGGTACAAAACTGAAGGAAAAGGGAATCCATATGCTGGATGCGCCTGTTTCCGGAGGAGATCTCGGGGCCATTGCCGGAACCCTTGCCATTATGGCCGGTGGAGAAGAGGAAGATTTCAGACGAGCGACTCCACTGTTTGAAGCCATGGGCAAATCCTATGTGCTGGTAGGTCCGCTGGGAAGCGGAAACACCTGTAAACTGACAAACAATATGATCGTTGCAGGAAATATCGCTATTCTTTCCGAAGCGCTTCTTCTTTGCAAGAAGTCCGGAACGGATCTATCAAAGGTTCTGGATGCCATAAGAGGGGGGTCTGCAGGTTCTGCAGTGCTGGAAAGCAAATCCCCTAAAATTCTGAAGGAAGACTACAAGCCCGGATTTAAGATTGATCTGCATATCAAGGATCTGAACAATGCCATCCTTACCGGTGAGAAGCTGAATATTCCAATGCCGCTCACTGAAGAGATCATCGGAATGTACAGAGAACTGAGTGAAAGCGGCATGGGTAATGATGACCATAGTGCGCTTTATAAGTACTTCGAAAACCACAGCAGATAGATGGTCAATAAAAGCACCAAGGAGCTTAAAGAGCTCCTCTGGTGCTTTGTTCATGCCCTTGAGATCACACTACCTTCCACTTCTGTTTTCCTGTATAATTTAGAAAAAACCTGAAGGAGCATATTATGCGAATATTTATAGATGCAGATGGCTGTCCTGTGGTGAAGCTCACCGTTTCCTATGCCAGAAAAAATGAGATTCCCGTGACCATCGTAAAAAATTATGCCCATGTCATCGAAGATGACTATGCAGAAATTGTGACGGTGGATATCTCCAGCGATTCTGCGGATTACTATATTGCCAATAAAATAAGAAAAGAGGACATCCTCATCACCCAGGACTATGGTCTTGCCGCCATGGCTTTATCAAAAGGAGCCCATATCCTGAACCAGAACGGCCTGATCATTCACAACGGAAATATCATGACCCTTCTGGATAGCAGACACATCAACCAGAAAATGAGAAAGAACAAACGCATCTATACAAAAATCAAAAAGAGAATTGCTGAAAATGATGATGCCTTCCTTCTCTCTTTGAAGAAGCTTGTGAATGAAGTAGAATAGTTTTTTGCATAAAAAAACAGCTGCAAAACCAGATAATATAATCGGTTTTGCAGCTGTTTCTTTATTACTTAGATCATGCAGTTCAGATTAACATCCACTCTTAAATCATCACTGCTTGTAATTTCCTTGAATCGGTCAAAGAAGTTTCTCCTTAGAGGTTCCTCCGCAGATTCTCTTACTTCAATGGGGGATTTGAATATTCCCTTGATCCGATCATGTCTGATATCCAGAACAAATTTTCCGTCAAAGCTTTTATAGTCTTCTTTTACATCATCAAGCAGATCTTCTACAGCATCTTTCATATATCTTTCCACAAGATAGCTCTTATAGCCTCTATCATTACTATCTGATTTCTCCAGATAATCCTCAAATTTTTCTTTGAAAGTATCGTTCATGGGCACATCAATAATAAAATTGATTTTTATATTGTTATCCAACTATGTCACCTTCCTTTACTTCATCAGTTTAGCATACAACTTGGAACCCCTTGTGACCTAATTGTTAAAAAATAACAAACCATGGAATTCTCACATATACACTTTTCAACCTAAACTCAAAGGTAATAACTGAATATCAAAATAACCCCAACAATATGCGTATGAAAGAGTCAGGACTATATATAATATCATTAATAATACAATAATACTTTTTCTTTCCTTGAATTTTTCGCTTGTCTTCATGTAAAAGTCTATATATAAATACATAGACAAGGAGAAGAAGAAAAATCCTAAGAATGAACCTGGATTTGAAAAACTTCCAGAGCCTAATACCCATTGAAGCAAAGAATATAGAACCACTTCCACTATTGTCTCTATTTTACTTGCTATAGTTTGCATGAATCACCTCATAATTATTTTCTCAATTTTAGGTGTTATAGAAACAGGACATCACAAAAAGATTCGATTGAATCCTA
>DATIRH010000078.1:0-2914 GCA_035469845.1 Proteiniclasticum sp.
ATCTAGAACGATTGAGTCCCTGCCCTCACTGAAGTCTATCTATAAGAAGGTGAACAAGAAAGTCACAGAGGGAGAATATTCTTCCGATGACCTTCTCGCCATAGATAAAGCCTTCACTGATGGCGCCTCGGTGAAAATCGAAGACGGAACAGAAGTTCAGCTCATAAAAGATATCATCTGCGCCGGGCATTCCCACTATGAGAAAAAGGAAACCTTCGCTTATCGTACTGGAGAAAACCAGTACCAGTGTCTTACCTGTCACAGAACCTGCAGAAAGTTCGAGGAAATCCCTGAGAACATCATGTTCCCATTGGAGTGGCCTCTTTCTGATGCCGAGTTCTTCACAAGCAATGCTTATCCATGGGCATTTGTTAAAATCATTGCTGATTCAAAAGACATCAGTGAGCTTCCCAAGCTGCCTGATCTTCTTGAAGAACTGCGTAAGCTTGACCTCATCGATGAGTGCATTTTCGACCAGGAAAAGAAGGCGCTTGAAAACAGCTGGATAGAAGGAATCCCAATCACCATCGCAGATGGGACAAAGGTTAAGCTGACCTTCGGCAAAAGATGTGTCCTTCATCGCTTCAACACACCACATATCAAGTATTCCTATAAAATCGGTGAAAACGAATATCTCTGCGGAAACTGTCTCGAAAAGGGAACGGAACATGAAGATATGATGGCACTTCATCCGATAGTCCAGGAAGAGCTTCTCTTTCCACTGGACTGGACACGCTCCGGTATCGATCTCTGGCTGGAAAACGTGGAAAGAAGAATCGAAGCCGTAGACGAAGTAAAGAAGCTATAATCGTGAAAGCCTGAAAATAAAGAATAAACCAGAAATGCTGAAGCATACCATCACATAATGTGATATGCTTCAGCATTATTTTTTAATCTGAGAATATCAGATACTGTTTTTTTGTTTCTATAAAAACAGTTTGTTCTCTGCATTATACTCATAGACTTTGTTCAGGAGTTCACCGAATCTCTGATAGTGAACCACTTCTCTAGCTCTAAGAAATCTCAGTATTTCTCTGACCTCGACATCATCAGTCATCTTGATGAGATGCTCATAGGTTGCTCTTGCTTTCTGCTCCGCAGCCATGTCTTCATGAAGGTCCGTAACAGGATCTCCGAGAGCCTGAAAGTACATGGCAGTAAATGGAACCGCATTGGCATCTGCAGGGAATAGGCTTGCACCATGCTGGGCGAAATGACCGCCAAGACCTGCTTCCTGAAGCTCTTTCACGGTGGCTCCGTCTGTGAGCTGATAGATCATGGTGCAGATCATTTCCACATGACCAAGTTCCTCTGTCCCGATATCCGTAAGAAGCGCTTTGGTGTCGCCTGTCGGCATTGTATAGCGCTGGTTGAGATACCTCAAGGCAGCGGCAAGTTCTCCATCTGGGCCCCCATAAAGAGCCATCAGAACTTTTGCCAGCTTCAGATCTTTTTTCTTGATATTAATCGGAAATTCCAGTTTTTTCTCATAAATCCACATAAATTACCCTCCTACTTCTTTTCCCATGGCCAAGGATCATTGATCCACTTATCAAGATCTTCTTTCGACTTGATATGCTGGCTGTAGAGCATGGTTTCTTTCTCTTCATATTCCGCAACCATTTTATTGATTTCATCATTGTAACCTGCCAGTTTTTTTATGGCCTTCTCATCCTCAGGGTGTGTATCAAGATACAGGTTCAGTTCCAGTGCAGCAAACTCAAGCTCCTGAAGTTCACGTAGTGTGGTAGCTGATTTATTTTCTGACATAGTTAATCCTCCTTGATTTTATAGCCATCATCGAGTTCTTTGAACATGGTACCCTTTAGCAGTCCCTCTTCAGGTTCATAGTAATCGGGCTTGGTCTGAGGAGCGATATAGCCTTTTCCTATACCACCTTTAAAAGGAGCTTCAGCAGAGTTTGTTGGAAGAACTTGCAGTGGCTTAGGGTTGTTCAGATCATTTTCAGTTTTCTTCTTCTTTTCACCTTTACTTTTTGTCATGAAATTTACCTCCTTTATGATACCTCCATTGTAAAGAAACTATCTCGCTTATAATTGAATGAATTAATAACATTAAATGTCATCTATGTTAACCTTTTCTCATGGTTCATTTTTCTGATATAATTCACATTAAGTTCATTACCTATGTGGGACTATAAGATAAGATATATATGTAATCGAAGTTTAAAAGAGGTGCAATTCATGGAAATCCTTACAAAAGAGCTCGTCGTCTTCCCTCTGGAAGCCACGACGAAGGAAGAGGCCCTATCCCTTTTGTCTGATGCTTTACTTAAAGAAAAGAGAATTTCATCCAAAGAAACCTTTCTGGAAGATGTACTCAAAAGAGAAAAAGATTTTTCAACAGGGTTCGGCGATGGATTCGCTATCCCCCATGGCAAATCGAAATCAGTTCTTTCCCCTTCCATCGCTGTGGGAAAATGCCACAATGCTATTGAATGGGAAGCATTGGACGGAAAACCGGTGTCTCTTATTTTTCTCCTGGCCGTACCGGAATCTCAGGCAGGCACAACGCACCTGAAAATCCTAGCAAAGCTGGCGGAAAATTTAATGGATGATGAAATAAGAGAACATCTCATCAGTCTCAAAACTTCGGAAGAACTATATCAGTACACCAGTAAAATTTTAGGAGGACTGTAAAATGAAAATTGTTGCTGTAACAGCATGCCCCACAGGTGTAGCCCACACCTACATGGCAAAAACCGCTCTGATAAAGGGTGCAAAAAAAAGAGGCCATGAAATCAAGGTGGAAACACAAGGTGCCATGGGCATTGAAAATGAAATCACACCAGAGGATCTGGAAAATGCGGATCTTGTCATTCTCGCCATTGAAACAGGAATCAATAAAATGGAACGTTTTAAAGGCAGAAAAGTCATGAAAATCACCATCAACC
>DATIRH010000079.1:0-4158 GCA_035469845.1 Proteiniclasticum sp.
TTCTTTCCTGAAGCACTTCGAGGCATCTTAAAAGGAGCATAAACTGCTTCCTATGATGTATTGCTTTCAAGCAGCACAGAATCGAAAAGTGAACTCGAAATCGTCAAAACCTACATCAGAAGTTCCAAGGTGGATGGCATCATCCTCATGAGCTCGAAGGTGGATGATGAAACACAGGAATATCTGTCCGAAATCGATTTTCCTTTCTCACTCATAGGGTCTCCCTATGACAATAAAGAAAAGGTCAATCATGTGGACAATGACAACTATATGGCTGCCTATGAATTGACCACCTATCTCAGCATGATCGGGCGAAAGCGGATTGCACTGATTGCCGGTGAGAATAAGCAGATGGTGACCATGAAAAGAATAGAAGGATACAAGAAAGCCCTAGTGGAGAGCAATCTGCCCTATGATGAAAAGCTTCTGTTTACTGGTAAATTTGATGAAGAAACAGGGTACACCTACGGTGTGGCTATTCTGAATCTGGATCCTATGCCAGACGCTATCATCATCACAGATGATCTCATCGCTTTTGGTGCAACCAAAGTATTCAAAGATGCAGGCATCTCCATTCCTAAGGATATGGCCATTGCAAGTTTCAACAACAGTATTCTTTCCAGATACTGCGACATACCGCTGACCAGTGTGGAGATCAATTCCTTTGATCTCGGATACTACTCTGTAGATCTTCTGGTGAAAGCGATCAATGAAGGCGTGAAAGGAAGAAAACTCATCATCCCTTATGACATCATCAAAAGAGAGTCCACTGAGGGAGTGAATCAGAAATAAAACCATAAGGTGTTGTAGTGATTGCTATGACACCTTTTTTCTAAAGAAAACGCCCTAGTATGCGTTTTCCAGAGTAAAACGCCCTAGTGACCACTTCAGTTCCTACAGGAGGAAAATTTAGATGATCAATATACATGCACTCCATCATCAGACCACCAATCCCTATGCCTACGCCAAGGACAAGGACCACCTCTATGTGAGACTTCGCACGGCAAAGGATGACTTTTCCGAAATCAAGGTCTATTACAGAGATCGGTACCTCACGAAAAATATCTTCAAGATCAAAACCCTCAAAAAGTCTTATAAAGACATGCACTTTGACTATTATGATGAAGTCATCGATCTTGAAAGAAACCGATATGCCTATTATTTTCTTCTGAGGGACCAGGAGGGGAAAGTATGGTATATGGATGAAAGAGGAGCCTGGGAAAAGAAACCCAGGGTGCTCAGGCATTATGCCTTTCCTTATATTGCCGAAGAGGATGTCTACGAAGGGGAAGACTGGCTCAAAAAATCCATCTGCTATCAGATTTTTCCAGACAGATTCCATCGGTCAGAGGATGCAAAAGTCATCGTAAATGAAAAGAAGCTCACCCCTTGGGGAGATACGCCTGCAAACAGAAGTCATTTTGGGGGTAACATCAAGGGTATCACTGAGAAGATTCCTTATCTTCAGGATTTGGGCATCACACTTCTCTACTTCACGCCTCTTTTTGAATCCACTTCCAATCATAAATACAACACCAAGGACTACTATAAAATCGATCCTAATTTCGGTACATTGGAAGAGACAAAAGAAATGGTGAGCAAGTGTCACGATGCTGGCATCAGGGTGGTGTTTGATGCGGTCTTCAATCACACAGGACATGATTTCTTCGCCTTTGAAGATGTCCTTTCTCATCAGGAGGAATCAAGATACAAGGACTGGTACCATCTGGATTCCTTCCCGGTATCCAAAGAGAAGGTCAACTACTACACCTTTGCAAACTACATCGCCTATATGCCGAAGATCAATCTAAAGAATACGGCTGCAAGAGAATACTTCCTTGATGTGGCTAGATACTGGATCAAGGAGACAGGAATCGACGGGTACAGACTGGATGTGTGCGATGAGCTCAGTCACAGTTTTCTCAAGGACCTTAGAAAAGTCGTGAAGGAGACGAAAAATGATGCGGTGATCATCGGTGAAATCATGCATGAAGCAGAAAGTTTTCTGGAGGGGAATGAACTGGATTCCATCATGAATTATCCATTCCGCCATGCCATGATCGATACCTTCGCTCGAGAAGAGCTGAGCCTGGAAGAATTCTTCCAGGTGCTGATCCATAATCAGACCATCTACAGAGAAGAAATCACGCATCAGATGCTGAACCTTTTAGGCAGCCATGATACACCACGATTTCTCACGGAGACAAAAGGTTCCAAGGAGAAGCTGAAGCTGGCTACGGCTTTCCAGTTTCTCTACAAGGGAGTGCCCTATGTTTATTACGGTGACGAGGTAGGAATCAGCGGCGGCAAGGACCCTCTGTGCAGAAGGACCATGATCTGGGACGAAAAAGCGTGGGATCAGGATCTTTTAGGCTTTTTTAAAGATACGATCAGAGTAAGAAAAGAAAATGAAGTCCTCGTCGATGGTGATTTCCAGGTGGAGATGATATCCGGCAGAGTATTTTCCTTCAGCAGGAATCTGGAAGGGAAAAGAATTATTGTCTTCTTTAATCTGGACAAGAGGCTAAGGGAGATCACACTACCAGAGATCGTAAAGGGAAGAAATCTCTACACCGGAGAAAGGGTGGTTCTCGACGGAAAGATTGAGCTGAAGGGATTGTCTTTCATCGCACTGGAAGTGGACAGCAAAGTAAAAACAGGCAGAAAGGAATCAGGATTATGAAGAAAAGAATAGGAATCAGCCTGCTACTGAGTGTCATGATACTGACAGCCGTAGGCTGCAGCAAGAATGACACGGTTTATAGAACATCTTCAGAACGTGCGTTTTCCTATGAAAACGCCACGGTCTATTTTGCCATGACAGACCGGTTCTACGACGGAGACAAAGAAAACAACAACTCCTATGGTAGAGAACCTGTGGACAGCTTAGGAAACAGCATAGGCACCTTCAATGGCGGTGACATCACAGGGATGACAGAAAAGCTGGAGGAAGGCTATTTTACGGATCTTGGCATCAATGCCATCTGGATCACAGCGCCCTATGAGCAGATCCATGGGTATATCGGCGGTGGAAGAGAGGGCGATTTCGCCCATTACGGTTTCCATGGGTACTATGCACTGGACTGGACCATGATGGACCGAAATATTGGAACAGTGGAAGAGTTCAGAACCTTTGTGGATAAAGCCCATGAGAAGGGCATTCGAATCATCATGGATGTGGTGATGAACCATGTAGGTTATCCTAATCTACAGGATATGCTGGAGTACGGCTATGGAAATGTGAATCTGCCTGAAGATTTCAGCGTGGAAGAGGGAGATGATTTTTTCTCCTACACAGACCATGTAGACTATGAAAGCGAAAAGGCCTGGGAGAACTATTGGGGAGATTGGGTAAGATCAGATCTACCTGGATATGAGAAACCTGGAGCCACTGAAATCGACATGGCACTGGCAGGGCTTCCGGATATCAGGACCGACGTGACGGAAGACATCGGACTACCACCGATTCTGGAGAGAAAGTGGATGTCAGAGGATGAAAGTTTTGATCCCTGGATTCTGCCAAGTGCAAAAGAACTTCGTAAAGACCTTTCCATTGCACCTGCTGAGTACATCACAAAGTGGCTCACTGCATGGGTGGAAGAGTTCGGTATCGATGGTTTCAGAATTGATACAGCCAAGCATGTTGAAATAGAAAGATGGGCGGAGCTTGAAGAGTCTGTAGATGCAGCACTTAAGAGTTATCGTGAGAAGAATCCGGATAAACCCGCCTCCCAGTTTAACGACGATTTCTTTATGATGGGAGAAGTGTGGGGACAAGGTGTACTGAAAAACTATTATTTCGACAATGGTTTTGATGCCCTCATCAACTTCACTTTCCAGGGATTAAAGAAAGATGGTCCTGTTTTCAGAGGAAAGAACAAGGACAGTGTCTTCAAGAATTATTCCGAAGCGTTGAATAATGATGAAACGTTTAATATGCTGAGCTATATATCTCAGCATGATACCAACCTCTTTCCGAGAGATCGGCTGGAAGAAGGAGCAACTTATCTTTTACTACTTCCGGGTGCTGTGAAGATCTTCTATGGAGATGAAACCGCAAGACCCATGGGAGATGGAGGAAGCGATGCCACCCAGGGAACCAGATCACCTATGAACTGGGAGGACATCGATGAAGATCTTCTTGCTCATTTCAGAAAG
>DATIRH010000080.1:0-3930 GCA_035469845.1 Proteiniclasticum sp.
AAAAAGAGGATATAAGCGCTTGGCTTACATCCTCTTTTGCCTTTCTATTCTCTTATGTGGTTGCTCTCAGCATGGAAATGGCTTTTTCTTCATTCAGCGGTCTGCTGTAATAATACCCCTGCATGATATCGCAACCATGCTTCATAAGATACTCACGCTGAATCCCGCTCTCTACACCTTCAGCAATGACCTGAAGTCCAAGTTTATGTGCCATTGATATGATATCATTCGTGATCAGATTTTTCTCCGTACCCTTGATGATCTTCATGATGAAATGACGATCAATTTTAACAATATCGATATTGAGTTCCCCGATGCTTGCCAACGATGAAAACCCTGTTCCAAAATCATCCATGGAAATTTCGATACCCATATTTCTTAATTTCAAAAGCACATCATTAATCATTTCATAATTTTCAAGCATGATGCTTTCTGTAATCTCCAGCTCCAGATTCTTCGTTTCAATTCCTGTTCGATAAACGATGTCTGATACCGTGTCCACAAAGTCATCCATCAGCAGCTGTATACCGGATACATTCACCGCCATGCGGATATCTTTGTATCCCATACTGACCAGTTTTCTTGTAAAAATACAGGCTTTTTCCAGAATCATCGTACCAAGAGGGAGAATAAGCTGCTTCTTTTCAGCTATGTCGATAAATTCCACCGGTGAAACAAATCCCAGCTTTTTGGAGTTCATTCTCGCCAGCGCCTCAAATCCGACAATCTGATTGGTCCGCGCATTAATCTTGGGCTGATATTCCAGATGGATTATTTCATCACTGATGTTTTTATAGGACCTCACCAGTTCCAGTTCTATAACTTCCTCACGATCCACCTTGTTTCTCATTTCCGCATTGAAGATCATATGGTCACTTACTCCATTTGCAAGGTACGTGATGGTGATGGAGGCATCCTTCATGAGATCATCCACATTTTTGTAGCGGTCACTAATTTCCACAATTCCGATTTCTGGTCTGATCTGCTTGTTCTTCCTCAAATATTCAAAGGGCTTATCAAAAACGGAAACCATGATTTTACTCATCTTTTCCAGATCCTGTGCATCTTTGTATCCTTCGACATAGAATAAAAAACGGTCTCCTGAAAATCTGAAAAGAATTCCTTCTTTACCCAGTGCCTTCTCCAGTCTCTGTGAGATTTCCTTGATGATCAGATCTCCTACTTCGAAGCCTAACGCAATATTGATCGTTCTGAAGTTTCTCATATTGATCAGAAAGATCGCTTTGTTTGAAATTTTCTTCTGCCTGATCTTTCCTGATAGAAATTCTTTCATATATATATCATTGGGCAGTTTTGTCAGAGGATCGAAATAAGCAAGCTTCATGTGCTTGGTTGTCTTATTGTAGGTGATGACAATCAGAATGCCCATAACTGCAACGATACTAAGAAGTACGAGAAAACCGCTTCCGATGATGTTGAATGTAGCATCAAAAAAACCTGTCACATTCTGGCCGATGGACAATGTGCCGATCTTCTTCGAATCCACATAGACTGGAACATAGACCTGATATGCATTTTCATTCATCACCCTGGAAATCTTATCCACTTCCTGGTTAAGATACATGGCATGGGTGATTTCCGGATCGTTGATGTACTGTCCCTTAAACTCCTCATGGGTTGACTCCACAATCATATGATCAAGACTTATGAAATGGGCAAAATCGACGGTATAGCTTTTCCCGATATCTGAAAGAAGCTGCTTCATTTCAAAATCATTGAGAAATACTTCAATATTTTCAGCCGAAACACCCACCTGGAAAAAACGTCCGTCACTCAGCCTGGTATAGCTGTATTTATACTTCCGCTCACTCTCTGAATCTTTACGGACTTCTTCCACACGGAAGCTCTCTCCACTGGCCATGAAATCATAGACAGGATGGCCTTCTGCAGCCTTCCACCCGATGTACTCATCGGTACTGGCGAACTGGACCACGCCATTTCTGTCATAGGAGTAGATCACGTCCACATTGAGTTCTTCAGCAAGTATTCTAAGAAGTTCATTGCTGTGTGCTTCATTTCTCTGACCCAATGCGCTTCCCGCTGTCTCAAGCCGTTCATCAATGAGATTGTAGAGCAGGTCCTTCGCCTTGGTGGACTTGTTCAGGTTCTGAGAATAGACTCTTGCGACATTGAGTGCATCAGATTTAATATTATCATAATTGTTTTTAATCCAACTGATTATGGTTCCATATATTATATAGGAGAAAGCAATTGCTATTAACAGAAATGGTATAACAAAATACTTGAGATCCACAGTTTTAGATTTCATTCTTTTCTTCACAACAAACTCCAAGGGCTTTATCCCACTTAACGTCAGAGTTACACTACATAATTACTCATGGTATATATCGGCTGAACTTCACAAAAATAAAGTATAATTATTAAAATAAAAAAAACTATCATCAATATAATTTATCAATCAAATCATTCGCTTTCAATACTAGATAGCTTCTTTGTTCATTAAAATGGCGACACATGAAAGTGTTAGTCTATTGCTATCACCTACTCTTGCCAGATTTATTATACAACATTATGTGCAGTATGGAACCATAAATTTCAAAGCTCTGTCTTCTATTTGTAAAAACTGGTGGGTGGTCTGTTTTTTCACATTGTGTTACCCTATTAGTAAAGCTGACAAGAATCAAAGAGCTTACTGATATTATGGAAGAATTGAAGAAATGTTATACTAGAATAAAAAAAGAAGGAGTGAATATATGAATATCTCAGGAAAAACCCCTCTTATGAGAGCGAAGAACTTGGAGAAGATTTTTGATGTAGGTGAAATCTACCTGAAACTGGAAGGTGCTAATCCTTCCCATCACAAATTTGACCGTATCGCTGAAGTCATGGTGAGAGACTGCATCGTCAAAGGTCACGATACTCTTCTGACAGATGGCGCACTGGATTACATAAATGCTGTACTGTATTTTGCTGAAAAATTCAATCTGTTCGTGAAGATTGCACGATTTAAAGGGGAACGTTGGAAAGAGTCCACGTTCAAGGATGAGGAATTCATCCAATTCAAAAATGCACCCAGCGAGAAAGCGCATCTGATCGATGAATACTGTATCACAAACAATATTTACAATGCAACGAACGGATATCATAATAAAAACTTAAGTGTCATCCCTCTTCAGAAGATCGGAGAAGAGATTGTTGATCGTTTAGGGGAAGAAATATCCACCGTGTTTGCCCAGCTGAGCTATGGCTACACTGTTTCCGCATTGTATAACGGTTTCATGGATAAATGGGTTTCCGGAGAGCTGAATTCATCTCCTAAGATCTACTCCTGCACCATACCCAAGGGAAACTATATCTTTGATGATTACCGCAAAAGCTATGCACTGAGCGATCTTGAAAACTACAGGATTTCAGTCAACAAATATACCAGGGACCTCTTTACAGGAGACAGTTTTCTTCTTGAAGAAACCCTACAGGCCATCTATGACACTCAGGGTAATCTGATCTCCGTGGATGAGGAACTCTTGAAGGAAAGCGTACAGTTACTCAAGAAACAGGAGAACATCATTCTCTCCACGGAAGAAGGGTATCCATTTGCTGGTTTCTACAAAATGGCAAAAAACGGAACACTTACAAAAGGAAAGCATGTTATCGTCTTGAATGACGGAAGAAGTGATCTTTCCATGCAAAGAGTCAGTGACTTTGACACCTACAGCAAAGAAACCCTGGGTTCCTACATTGAAGAGTGGCTTCAGGATTATAAAGACCCCATTGAAGAGACTCTGGATGCTCTGGACCATGGAATGGAAAATGGATTCATCCTTCTGGCCTTGAGAAACAATCTCCCACAGGGCATCTGCCTGGTGGTCAACACAGGATTCGAGAATTTCATTCCCTCCTATCATCTGGCCTACATCGCCACAAAAGAAGGAAACAAAGGAAGAGGAA
>DATIRH010000081.1:0-11771 GCA_035469845.1 Proteiniclasticum sp.
TCGGCAGTAAGCTGCTGGAAAAATGTAAAGAAGAGCATGATAAGCTCACCTTAGATGTGTATTTGAAAAATCAAAAGGCACTGGAATTCTACAAAAGGCATGGATTTAAACATTTTAAGCATCGAGTGGACAGTGGAACCATTGAACGAGAATTTGTGATGAAATGGGTAAATAAAAACTAAATAGAAATAATCCCCTGGTTAAAACTGAGCGTTTTATCAGGGGGTATTTTTTTTCTTTCTAGAGTTTCTTACAAATAGAATACATACTGAACCAATCCAGGAGACTCTTTTGGATATAAATAATCATATTATAGGTTAAATGATCCATTTGGTTTTGTGCATAAGAGTACAGTCAATATAGGATATTGGTTAGACAGGCAAGAACTTCAGGCTTTCAGCGCTTGAGAAATAAGCTGAACAACATGTTCTTCAAAAAAAATTTGAATCAGTACGCTTACCTATGTTCTATGAAAATAGATTATAGAAAGATTGTTGGTTTATGAAAGTATGAGTTCCTATCTGAGAAATCAAGGGGGTATTTGACTTGAATAAACATAGAAATCATGTGTGTAATTAACACTTATGATTTTTAGTGGGGGTATTTCTTAGTAATTGTTATAAAGTTAACGTTACAATTTTAATATCGTTAAATTTATATCCAAATAATGCTATAATGTTTTTGTTGGAAAATGAGTATCTTCCTGTTTTATGAACCGGTTTAAAACATGAGGAGAAAAAATATCTATAAATAATCAGAGTACATTGTTAAAAAAGGACAAAGTTTCATCCCGAACTTGTTAAGCAAATTATCAAAGTTTAGTAAATTATCAACATGAAATTATATTACTATTATATTATTTGGAGGAATCAATGAACAAGAAAGAAAGAGTTATAGGATTTATTGCAATTATTCTAGTGCTTGTACTGGGTAAAACACTACTGACATCAGATCTTCTGTTTTTCAGACTGATTATCGGAGCGGGACTTGGGTACGCACTATCCAGAGCTTATACAGGATTTGCAGGAAGTGTGAATCGTGCTTATAAGACTGGATCCACTAAAATGATGAGAACACTGATGTATATGTTTTTCATTTCATCTGTAGTTACAGCGGCGCTTCTATTCAAGGGTGATGTAACTACTTATGGGTTATGGATCAATCCCATTAATTTAGGACTGATTCTTGGTGGACTTCTTTTCGGATTCGGTATGAGTTTCTCGTCCTGCTGTGCTTCGGGCGTACTTACAGACCTGGTCACAGGCCTTCCTAGAGCATTGGTTACACTGATATTTTTCGGAATGGGTGTATTTTTAGGGTTTCCGCTGCAGAATTCTGCAAGCTTTGTCCAGAAATCCTGGTTTACTTCTGTAACAGGAGAGAGCTTTAAAAATGGTGTATACTTACCTGATTTCTTCCAGTGGGATGGGATGGGTGGTTACCTTGGAGCAGTAATTCTGACAGGTGTGTTCGCACTTACAGTTGTTTACTTTTCTTACAAGTTTGAGCAGAAGAGAAAGAAAGAAAATAAGTATACTGGCGTCATGATGGAAAAGATTCAGGACGAAGTAGTTCCTTTTGATGCAAGAGACTATTCACTGCGTAGTGAAGCTACTTATGACAGAATGTTTATTAAACCATGGACTCTTGTACAAGGAGCTGTAGCAATTACACTTCTGTTCGCACTTCTAATGGGCGTCACAAAGTCAGGTTGGGGTGCATCAACTCCATACGGACTATGGTTCGGTAAGGTCCTGATGATCTTCGGTGTATCAGCTGAATCCCTGGCTTCCTTTGGAAAGATGAAACCGGACGGTTTCCTTCAGCCTTTCTTCCAGAATGCTGTTTCAGTGCAGAATTTCGGTATTCTTCTTGGAACCGTCATTTATCTTCTTACTGCTGGAAAGTTCAGTGCAACTTTCATGTCTGAAATGAAGATCACTTTTAAAGAAGTTCTTTTATTCGCTATGGGTGGACTTACCATGGGATTTGGAACCAGATTAGCAAACGGCTGTAATGTAGGAGCCCTATATACACCAATTGCAAACTTCTCCTTATCCGGATGGGTCTTCCTCATCGTTATGGTAATTGGCGGCGTGGCAGGAAACTGGCTAGGTAAGAGAATCAACAGTTAAGTATTGTAAAAGAAAACTTCGCGCATTTGGCTGCGGGGTTTTCTTCCCTATATATAATAAAATTTCAGGAGGAATCTGATTATGAGTAAAAAAGTATTAATCGTAGGTGGCGTAGCGGGTGGAGCATCTGTCGCTGCTAGAATTAGAAGACTGGATGGACAGGCAGAGGTCATCATGTTTGAGAAGGGACCCAATGTGTCTTTCTCCAACTGCTCTCTTCCATATCATCTGTCCGGAATCGTTGAGAATGCAGACAGTCTGGTTCTTATGTGTCCAGATCAGTTCAAAAAGCAATATGATATTGAAGCAAGAGTCAACTCAGAGGTTTTAAAGATCAACAGAAAAGAGAAAAATGTTCTGGTGAAAAATGTTGAGACCGGTGAAGAATATACAGAAAGCTACGATAAGCTGTTTTTGTCCCCTGGTGCCAACGCCATTACCCCTAGAAGTATTGAAGGCATAACAAGCGAGCATGTGTTTACGGTGAGAAATGTAGTCGATATACGAAGACTTCAGACTTATCTGACAGAGAAGAATATTGAAAATGTCGCTGTAGTAGGTGGTGGATTCATCGGTGTGGAAGTGGCTGAAAATCTCAAGATGGCAGGCAGAAATGTCAGCCTTATTGAAGCAATGGACCAGATCATGGCTCCATTTGATTATGATATGGTACAGCTCCTTCACAAAGAAATGATGGATAACGGGATCGACATGATTCTTTCTGATGGCGTAAAAGCCATTCATGAGAAAGAGGTTGAACTTTCATCAGGAAACAAAGTGAAAGCAGAAGCGGTTGTAATGGCCATCGGGGTTGCTCCGGAGACTGGTCTTGCAAGAGCAGCAGGCCTTGAAATCGGTGTTACCGGTGGAATCAAAGTGGACCATAACTATCTGACAAACGATCCTCATATCTATGCTGTAGGTGATGCAATAGAAGTTTTCCATAAACTCACAGGAAAACCATGTAGACTTGCCCTGGCAGGACCTGCACAGCGTCAGGCGAGAGCAGCTTCGGACCATATGTATGGCATTCCTCACAACAACAATGGAGTCATAGGGTCTTCTGCTGTGAAAATCTTTGACATCAATGCGGCTTCCACAGGACTCAACGAAAAGAGTCTTAAAGCGGCTGGTATGAGTTATGACATTGTGTACATTATCCCTGGTGATAGTGTTGGCCTGATGCCAACTAGTCATCCAATGCACTTTAAACTGATTTTCGAAGTTCCTACAGGAAAGATTCTTGGCGCTCAAGCTATCGGAAAAGGAAATGTGGACAAGCGTATAGATGTCATCGCCACCATGATCACCATGGGTGGAACGCTTGAAGATCTGAAGGAACTTGAACTCTGCTATGCACCACCTTTTGGCACAGCGAAAGATGTGGTCAATTTTGCAGCGCTTGTCGGACTTAATCTCCTTTATGGAAAATTCCGTCAGGTTCCAGTAACGAAAGTAAGAGAACTGGTAGAAGAGGGAGCGTTTATCGTAGACGTAAGAGAAGCCAATGAATTTGAAAACGGACATCTTAAGAGTGCAGTAAATGTGCCGTTGAGTGAAATCCGTGAAAGAATGAACGAGATTCCTAAGGACAAGCCTGTATACCTTCACTGTCGTTCCAGTCAGAGAAGCTACAATGCACTTCTGGCACTTCAGAATGAAGGCTTTGACAATGTGGTGAACATCTCCGGATCTTATCTGGGAATTTCACTTTATGAGTATTTCAACGATGTGAAGATGGGCAGAGACAAAATCGTCACTGCTTACAACTTCAAGTAAACATCCATGCGGAAAAAACTAAGAAGAGTGGATGTCCTCGCCCTGGCTTTAGGGTCCATTATCGGTTGGGGAAGCTTCACTCTTCCAGGTACAAAATTTCTTAGAGAAAGTGGAATCCTTGATACTGCACTAGGTCTTCTTCTTGGTGGAATCGCCATCGTTTTCATTCAGAAAGGCTACCACATCATGATGGAGAGGCACTTTGAGGATGGAGGAGAGTTTTCCTATACTTATGAAAATATGGGGAAGAAGCATGGATTCATCGTTGGATGGTCGCTCTCCCTTTGTTACCTGAGTATGGTACCGCTCAATGCGACAGCTTTTGTACTGGTTCTGAAAAGGATCTTCGGAGACAAGGTGGATTTTATCTATCTTTATGAGATAGCAGGGTATCCTGTGTATTTATCTGAAATCCTCATTGCCACTGCGATTCTCCTGATTTTTGCCTATATAAATATTCAGGGACTGAAGCTTAGTTCAAGGGTCCAGAATACGATGATTCTCCTGATGGTGGTGAATATACTGATCATCTTCGGATATATGTACTTCACCACGGACCCTTCACTGGTGAAGGAGACCTACCTTACCGGATACACGGTGAGCTGGTCTCAAGTGGCTAAAGTGATGGCGATCATTCCGTTTCTCTTTGTGGGATTCGATGTGATTCCTCAGGTTGCGACAGAACTTAATTTTGAACCCCAAAAAGCCACGGGAATGGCCATAGTGGCTATTTTCTCAGGTGTATTATTCTATAATCTGCTCAATATCACCACTGGACTGGTGTATACACCTGAACAGGCGCAGAGTGAGACCTGGGCCCTTGGAAGTGCAGTACTTGGGAATATGGGACCCTTTGGGTTCACGCTTCTCATTATTTCCCTTGCAGGTGCTGTGGCGGGTGGAATCAATGGTTTCATGCTGGGTGGAAGCAAGCTCATCGGTGCACTGTCTAGTTATAAACTGATTCCTGATAGATTCAGCAAAGAAAATGAGAACGGTGTCTTTTCCGAAGGCATCAAGTTCATCACTTTTGTCAGTTTTCTGGCACCTTGGCTGGGAAGAGAAGTCATTATCTATATAGTAGACATGTCATCCTTTCTGGCTGCCATCACTTACTTCTATGTCTGCTGGATCGGCATGAAAAAGACAGAAGGCATTAGCCGTATACTTTCAGGTCTAGGAGCTTTGGTAAGCCTCATATTTATAGGTCTTCTGGTCATTCCGGGTTCACCTGGACGACTCAGCGGTCCTTCCATGGTGATGCTTCTTGTATGGGGAGCTTTCGGTGTGTTCTATTACAAAAGATATGCCATCCATGGTTCACTCGAAAGGGTAGCCTGATCATTATGTTTACATAGACCGTTCATACTACTCCTCTCACTTGGGCAGCTTATAAAAAGCTGCATCATTGAGGGGGGTATTTTTAATATATTCGATGAAGACCTGTGGTGGATGGCAGAAATGTTCAAAGAAAATTAACGTTTTCTGATATATCTAATGAAGGATCATCTGAATGAAGAATAGACTCCTGACTGGATGGATATTAAGATGAAACTGGCTCATATGAACGGTCAGAAGGCATTTATAGAAGTGAAAATGTAAAATTGAAGGAACAAAAGAATTTCAATATACCCTAGTACCGTATATTATAGGTTTAGTGGGATATATGGTATAATTATAAATAAGTTAATTTTTAAATTATGAGTATGAGTAAAAATAGAATTAATACAATAAATTTAATTTTCCTCTAAAGGTATTTCGCAAGAAAAAACTTCATGAGGCACTTTGACGATAATTAGTGAAACCTAGGAGGAGATATTATGGAATTAAAAGATTATGGTGCAAATCCACTGGTGATTAACATCGAGGAAGCAACAAAGGACAACAAAAATTACAGAACAGTACTTTGGACAGGGAAGAACCTACAAGTGACATTGATGAGTATTGAAGTTGGTGAAGATATCGGAC
This sequence comes from Proteiniclasticum sp., assembly GCA_035469845.1. GTDB lineage: Bacteria > Bacillota > Clostridia > Clostridiales > Clostridiaceae > Proteiniclasticum. The sequence continues at coordinate 5,883 of DATIRH010000081.1, forward strand.
TGGAAGTACATCATGACATTGACCAGTTTTTACGAATTGAAGATGGAAAAGGTCTTGTTCAGATGGGCGACAGTGAAGACAATCTGGATTTTGAGAAACATGCAAAAGATGATGATGCAATCATGGTACCGGCAGGTAAATGGCATAATCTCACGAATGAAGGAGATAAGCCACTGAAAGTGTATTCAATTTACGCGCCAGTTGAACATCCTCACGGAACCGTTCATAAGACAAGAGCTGAAGCAATGGCTGCAGAAGAAGCACATGATCACTAATATTTAAATCAGACAATGGAGAGCGTGACGAGGGAATTATTTGAATTCTAGTTACGCTCTTTTGATATTATCTTGTAGAATAATAAAAGAGCTGCTGACATCTCGGGAAACTGTCTTATTGGGAGAATTTAAAACGTTCATTTGTTTTTTAAGTAAACGAGATGTAAAATGAGTGGACATTATAAAGAAATAACAGAAGAAAAAAACTGATGGAATGAAGTAACAAGACTTTATTTTAAACAGAAAAAGCAGTAGAAGGGATTAAGAATGAAAAATTTTATTATTAGAAGAGCGGTTTGGGAAGATATAGACAATATTATGAAAATAAAGAAACAAGCACATGATATTTACGTTGACGTTCGTCCAGACGTATACAGAGACAGTGAGACCTTATATACAGAAAATTTTCTGGAAAGTTTCTTCGAGAATGATGATAAGGTGATATTTCTTGGTCTCATTGATGATGAAATCGTAGCCTTCAGTTTTCTTGAATGCATGAATGTCTCCATGCCGATGATGGTTAAAAGGAAATTTGCTTATGTCCATGATTTTGCCGTATTGGAAAGATTCAGAAGACAAGGGATCGCCAGCAGGCTGATGGCTTACGTTGAAGAATATGCTATAGAACGTGGAGCTTCCAGGATTGAACTCGCGGTGCATCTTTTCAGCGAAGATGCAATCAATATGTATGAAAAGATCGGATTCAGTCCAAGAGCAATGAGGATGGAAAAAGATCTTGATATTAAGCAAGTAGATGAACAGGGAAAATCTGAGGAAGATATTTAATGATCTTGGGGAATGAGTGAGTACTGGCTTTATCGTCCTCAAAACTCAGCAGGGTGTAATTATTGAAAGAAAGCACATTCTGATTATTTTTGAACAGAAAAGTCATACCTCTCAGTTTTCAAGAAAATCCAGAGAGTGAAGGAAATCAGGATAATAAAATAAATCATCTGACTCTGAATTGCCCATGTGGCATATTCAGAGTTTTTATTTTCATAAGATCGATTCTTCAGATCAGAACCTGTTAAATTCCAATATCATCTTATTTTCAGTGATTTACAATCATATCACTAATATTCTTCACCTTATGAATGCAAAATATAAAAAATCATCATTAATGTTGACTGATTTACCCTGAAAAAGAAAAAACAGGCATAAATATTGTTGACAAGAATATAACAAAAGTTTACACTAATAGTGTTAGCTTAAGCAAACTTTTTGATGTGAATATATTTCAAGGGATGGATTGTGATGAAACTTACCGAATCTATAGAAATGTATCTTGCGACCATAATGCTTCTTGAAGAAGAGCATGGATCAGCCAAGGTAGTTGAAATTGCAGAAATTCTAGGTGTTACGAAACCAAGTGTGAGTAAGGCCATGAGTCAGCTGCTGGAAGATGGATATATTGACAAAGAGCTGTATGGACACATCACCCTGACAGAAAAAGGCAGACAGGCTGCTGATAAGGTAGTCAGGAAAAGACGACTGATCATTTCCTATCTGCAGCATTCATTAGGGCTAAGTAAAGAAGAAGCATCAAAAAATGCGTGCAGAATGGAACATGTCATATCGGATGAAATGCTGGAAGGCATCAGAACATATCTTGGAGAGCATGAAAAGAAAGCACAGTAGATAAAGGGGGAACTAAAATGGAGTTCACTTTTGTAAATAAATTTTTCAGACAGAAAACTAGATCGAAAGATCATCTGATGTACAGCGAGAATAATCTCACCTTTGCTAAAGTAGATGAGACTTTTCTGATCAAGGGAATCAGGACTGAAGATGAAGAAATGAAAAAATTTCTTTTCACGCTTGGATGCTATGAAGGAGAAGAAGTTACTTTAATTTCTTTACTTGCAGACAATTATATTGTTCACATCAAAGGTGCCAGATACAGTATTGATAGAGAACTGGCCAAGACCATCCTTATATAAGAGAGGATTGTCTTTATTTTTAATTTGAAGTTAGCCATAACTAACTTTATATATAGAATGCATTAATGTGCAGGGGGAAAATTATGAGAATCGCACTTGCGGGAAATCCAAATAGTGGTAAGACCACATTATTCAATGCCATTACAGGAAAAATAGAACATGTAGGAAACTGGCCTGGAGTTACTGTAGCCAAAAAAGAGGGGAATGTTAAAAACAATCTCTTAAAAGATATAGATGAAAAAATGCGTGTAGTGGATCTCCCAGGAGCATATTCCATTTCACCATTCACTACTGAGGAGAGCATCACAAGAAGTTTTGTAGTAGATGAGCATCCAGATGTGATTATAAATATCGTTGATGCAACGAACTTAAGTAGAAGCCTTCTATTTACGACGCAGCTTATCGAAATAGGGATTCCAGTGGTGATTGCACTTAATAAAGGTGATCTTCTGGACCGTAAGGGAATCCATATTGATACAGAAGAATTAAGCAGGAAACTGAAATGTCCAGTGATCAGAACCTCATCCATAAACAATAAGGGATTAAAGGAACTTCTTTCTGCTGTAGCGAAAGCTTCAGGAAAGAAGCAGGAACCTCTACTGATTGGAGAGAAACTGATCAGTGATGACACAGGAGAAAATCTGGAGAAAAAGAGGTTTCAGTATGTTGAATCTCTCCTTAAAGAAGTGGAGCAGCGTAAGGTTGAAACCCGGAAACAGAATAATTCTGATTCCATAGATCGAATCATAGCCCATAAATTCTGGGGAATCCCCATATTTGCAGTGATCATGTATGCTGTGTTTTCTCTATCGCAAAGCACACTGGGTCCTATGCTGGCGGATGTCCTGGTCGGATGGATGGATGGTATTTATGCCATGGTAGAAGGGCTTCTAGGCGATTCTATCTCACCTCTTCTAAGCACTCTTCTACTTGATGGAATCATCGGTGGAGTTGGTGCGGTGGTCGGATTCCTTCCACTGATCATGGTGCTGTTCTTCCTGCTGGCGCTTCTTGAAGACTGCGGGTATATGGCAAGAGTGGCAGTTGTGATGGACCGGTATCTGAAGAAAGTGGGTCTTTCAGGTAAATCGATCATTCCCATGGTCATCGGCACAGGGTGTGCGATTCCAGGAATCATGGCCACCAGAACCATTAAAGATGAGCGCCAGAGAAGGACAACAGCCATGCTGACTCCTTTCATGCCGTGTGGCGCAAAATTACCGGTCATTGCTTTATTTTCAGGCGTGTTTTTCGAAAATGCCGCCTGGGTAGGTACGTCCATGTATTTTGTAGCCATAGGGATCATCATACTTGGAGCACTTATCGTCAAGAAGATTACTGGAGAAGAGAGAAAGCATTCCTATTTTATTATGGAACTTCCGGAGTATAGATGGCCTAGTGTGAAAAGAGCGCTGGTTTCCATGTTCTCCAGAGGTAAAGCATTCATCATAAAAGCTGCTACAATTATTCTTCTTTGTAACGCTGCAATCCATATCATGCAGAGCTTCACCTGGAATTTCCAGATGGTGGAAGAAGGCATGGAAGCAGGAAGTATACTGGCAAGTATCTCTCATCCTTTCGCCATCATACTCATTCCTCTCGGATTCGGAACCTGGCAGCTGGCTGCAGCGGCAGTAACCGGATTTATCGCGAAAGAAAATGTGGTGGGTACTCTGGCGGTGGTCTATGGAATCACAAATTTCATCAATACCGAAGAACTCGTCATCATTTCAGGAGCGGCTACAATCGCTGAAATTATGGGTCTGACATCCGTCAGCGCATTAGCCTATCTTATGTTCAATCTCTTCACTCCACCATGTTTTGCGGCCATTGGAGCAATGAACTCTGAAATGGAAAGCAAGAAATGGCTATGGGCAGGAATCGGTTTCCAGTTAGGTATGGGTTACACAGCTGCTTTCTTCGTCTATCAGATTGGAACTTTTATTACAACAGGAGCTGTGGGAAATGCTTTCCTTCCGGGCTTCATCGCAGTTTCACTTATGATTGGAGTCGTTCTGTATCTGATGTACGGGAGAAAGAAATTCGATTCAGAGAAGATAAAGGAGACAGCGTGATATGATGGAAAATTTGATAGTACTTCTCGTGATTGGGATCATCCTTGCGGCAGCTATAATGAAAGTCGTGAAGGATAAGAAGAACGGCATCAAATGTTCAGGGTGTCCTCAAAGTAAAGTCTGCTCTCAGATCAGTTGTGATGTAGAACCTCATCCATTGAAAGGAAGCGATATAGAGCTTCTGAAAAAAATATGATGAAAGTTTATAAAAAATGAGTAAATAACCTTCTACCTGACGGAAAAATTCCGAAAGTAGAAGGTTATTTTTTCGGTCTAAATTGAGGGTGTATAAGGCTTATGATTGAAATGAGGATCATGATGAAAAATGGTATAATCGAAGAAAGGAGATGAAGAAATGAGTAGAAAAGTAGGCTTTATTATTCTTGACCACTTTGCTGACTGGGAAGGTGCATACTTGTCTTCCATTCTTCTTGATGAAGAACTGGGTCTTTCTAATAAAGTTTTCTGGGCATCTACTGATCTGGAACCCAAAAAATCCCTGGGGAATATGACGGTGATTCCTGACATGATATTGGATGATATACCAGAAGATACTGATGCACTGATCCTTATAGGGGGGAATTCCTGGCGCTCTGAAGCTGCTGAGAAAGTGACACCAGTTGTGAGAAGATTTATTGCTTCTGGTAAGATAATCGGGTTCATATGTGATGCCACTTATTATGCTGCAAAAGAAGGTTTTCTAAATGATGTCAAACATACGGGTAATGATCTCATGGAGTTGAAAGAACTGGATAAGTATAAGAACGAGAAAATGTTTCTCATGGAAAATGCGGTGCGTGATGATAAAATCATTACTGCAAACGGGAACAGCCCTGTAGAATTCACTGGAGAGGTTCTCAAAGCTCTGGAGATCATGTCTGATGAAGAAATCCGAATGCAGACGGATTTCTATCTTATGGGGTACTGGAATGCCTTGAAAAAATATGGGTTTCTGGAATAAATAAAATCGGACTGGCAGTTTTGGTGAACAGGTGGCATAAGAAAAACACAGGAAATTCCAAAGAGAAAATGGAAGCAGCTAGAAGAGAATCCTGAGAATACCCTTTTACGCAGACGTAACGAATCTTCTAATGAAGCGGTGAAGGAAATATAAATAACTCAAAGCGGTTTTTCAAGATAAAGAAGACATGCACAAAGTAAAGGCAGTGATCTTTGTGACATTCTAATACAGATTAAAGAGGAGTTTTTAACAATGGATGATAGAGCAAGTATCGTAAGACTCACAGAGCATGATTTTATCGGTGCAAATCGGGTGTTTGAAGTAACAATCAGGGATGCCTTTGATAAACAAGGTCTTGCAGATTTAGAAGAAGATATGTCCGAGGAAATCTCATTTAAAGCCATGATGATGAGAGACTCATTGGATAATAAGGGCGATACATTATTCTACTTAGCCAGAATGAAGGATCAGGTCGTAGGAACCATTTCCTATGGTCCCAGTGGAGAAATCATTAAAGAATGCACTGAAAATGAACTGGAGAACGTCGGAGAACTTGGCAGTCTGTATGTACTTCCTGAATTTCAGAATCAAGGCATAGGGTCACTACTGATCAACTCATTAATCAGAGAGCTTTACGG
>DATIRH010000082.1:0-8512 GCA_035469845.1 Proteiniclasticum sp.
AATCGGACTGGTAGTAATTTTTGTGACATTCTTATACTGATTAAAGAGGAGTTTTTATTAATGGATGATAGAGCAAGTATCGTAAGACTCACCGAGCATGATTTTATCGGTGCAAATAGGGTGTTTGAAGTAACAATCAGGGATGCCTTTGATAAGCAAGGTCTTGCAGATTTAGAAGAAGATATTTCCGAGGAAATCTCATTTAAAGCCATGATGATGAGAGACTCATTGGATCATAAGGGCGATACATTTTTCTACTTAGCCAGAATTAAGGATCAGGTCATAGGAACCATCTCCTATGGTCCCAGTGGAGAAATCATAAAAGAATGCACTGAAAATGAACTTGAGAATGTCGGAGAACTTGGTAGCCTGTATGTACTTCCTGAATTTCAGAATCAAGGCATAGGGTCACTACTGATCAACTCATTAATCAGAGAGCTTTACGGAAATGGAATTGAAAGATTCTGCCTGGATAGTGGTTATAAAAGAGCGCAGAAAAGGTGGCTCCATAAATTCGGAGAACCCTATATGATCGTGAAAGACTATTGGGGTGAAGGAAGTGACCATATGATCTGGCTGTGCAGCGTTTCGGATTTCATGATAGAGTAGCTGGTTGTCATTGATGATCACACGAATAATGCCATAAGAATCGTGTCAAGTAGAGCGGATTTTCTTTGAAGAAGTAAAAAATCCTATAGTAAATCCCTGGAACGACTTGATCGTGTTCCAGGGATTTTAGTTCAAGGATATATTCTATATCTTTATCAGTAGCTGTATTCCTGAATCACAAGTGAATTGGAATCCAAGGCAGTGGTTTTATTCATTTTCATATTTTTATTCCGAAGGAGATAAAAGAACCTCTGACCATTAGGATGGACATCAATACTTTTGTCGATGAAATCAAATTCGATTTTTTTGACGTTTGCATCATTGATCCAACCATAGTAGAAACAGTAATCCTTCTGATCCACTTTGATCATACTAGTCATCATCTTGAACGGGGTTTTCTTGTCTTTCAATGAATGGATTTTAAGCGTATGAACATTTTCAGAGGGGATTTTATTGTTATCAGGGTCATCGTCAATATAGGATAATTGACCAATATACTGATGCTCCTCATCCATGAAGGAAAAGAGCACAAAAGAAATACTGTCCTTTCTCTCTTTTTGTATAATTTTAATATGGGAACCGCTGATGGAGTAGTTTTTACGAATCTGATCTTTTATGACAAAATAATTATGTTCGTACTCTGTCCTGTAGATAACTTCTTCAGGTAGCTGCTTCTTGCCATCTTTCGACAATATGAAAATCGAAAAGAACAGGATGAAACATATGAATGTCAGAATTACTCTATTAATTTTCATATCGTCTCCTTCTATTCTTCATTTTTCCTGAGTCTGGTTCATTAATTGTATTATAACTTAACTTTTAAATATGAAACCCCGAACTTCTTCGGGATTTTGGCTATTTTAATGTAAAATAAGTTCAAGAAGAACATGAAGAAAGAAAAGTGGTGGTGATGAGAAAGGATTTGTTAGACCCACACGAAAAATCAGTGTATATTAATTATAGAAAACATATGTAAAGGGTTGCCGGGAGGTAATCCTCGAGAAACTAAAAGATGTGCAAAAAAATATTTTTAATGTTGAAAGCGAGGATTTATGAATCAGATTGTTGAACTCAAAAACAAGGTCCTGGAGAATGTCGGAAAAGTCATCATCGGAAAAGATAAGGAGATTGAACTGCTTCTTATCGCATTCTTGTCAGAAGGGCATATCCTTCTGGAAGATTTACCAGGAATGGGTAAGACCATGATGGTCCGTTCTTTCTCCAAGACACTGGATCTGCCTTTCAAGAGAATCCAGTTTACACCGGATCTTCTTCCAGGTGATATTACAGGAGTGAGTTTCTATAACCAGAAAACCAGGGACTTCGAATTCAGAGAAGGTCCTCTGTTTTCAAATATTGTACTGGCCGATGAAATCAATCGTGCAACACCAAGAACACAAGCGGCTTTACTAGAAGCAATGGAAGAAAGACAGATAACCGTGGACGGTGAAACGAGAAAGCTGAAGAAACCTTTCATGGTCCTTGCTACACAAAATCCCATTGAGTCCTATGGAACTTTTCCCCTTCCTGAAGCACAGATGGATCGATTCCTGATGAGAATCAAGCTTGGCTATCCAAGCAAAGCGGAAGAGAAAATCATTCTACTTAATACCATAGGAGAAGTTCTGGAAAATCTTAAAACAGTATCCGATATGGAAAGCATATTCACCATGATGGAAGAAATCAAGAAAGTCACAATCAGTGATGAAGTGATGGATTATCTTCTGGATATCGTGCGTTCTACAAGAGACCATGAAGAAATCAGTCTGGGGGTAAGTCCGAGAGGATCCATTGCGCTGTATAGAGCATCTCAGGTGAAAGCGGCCCTTGAAGGCAGAGATTACATCATCCCTGAAGACATTCAGGACATGGCCGTTCATACACTGAATCATAGAATCCTTTTAGAGGATGCCAGCAGTGTTGAAGATTGTATTGCAAGAATAACAATGATCATGAGAGAGATTAAAGTTCCGCTTGAAAACCTGGAGGAAAGCTGATGCTCTGGATTTTCATAGGTATTCTGCTTCTGACTTTTATCCTGAATGAGGTTCTTTTTCATTATTCAGGAAAAAATCTTCTCTATAAAACAAAAGCGGATAAGAAAGTCTATGAAATCGGAGAAGAAATTGTACTAACACCAGTTATTGAAAATAAGAAATTTGTTTCTGTTCCTTTTCTTCGAGTGGATGAGTATTATAATAAAGCGCTTTCAATTGAGGAAAACAGCTATAGTCTCTTCCTTCTTCCTTTTCAGAGAGTGAAAAGGACTTATCATATTCACGGCAAAAAAAGAGGGTTATGGTACATAGAAGAAGCTTCTCTTAAAATCGGGGATCTTCTGGGGTTTCATCAGGTTTATAAAGAGATTCCCCTTAAAATCCCAGTGGTGATTTTACCGGAAAAGAGATCATTGAAAGAAGTGATTCTTCCTTATGCAGGGCTGTATGGACCCTTCTCGGTAAAGAGATGGATCATAGATGACCCACTGATGATTCGTGGAATAAGAGAATATACAGGCAGTGAATCTCAGAGACATATACACTGGCCGTCCACTTTGAAGCATGACAAGCTCATGGTAAAGCAGTTTGATTTCACGGCGGAGAAGAGCGCTCTGGTCTATCTTAATCTTGAAAGTGCAAAACCATTCTGGAAGGAACCTGACATGGATCGAATCGAAGATGCCATTGTGCTGACAAGATCCGTCATGGAGGAGCTGACAAAAGAAAAAATACCCTATGGATTTTCCAGCAACGGATATAATCAGTCAGGCCGAAAAAGAGGCTATTATTATCCTCCAGGCCTCTCCAGAGAAAATCTGAATAAATACAATGAAATTCTGGGGAAGATGAATAGCGTCATTGCCATGCCACTGGAAGAAGGCTTAAAAGCACTCTCAAGAAATAGAAATGCCTTTCAGACGTTCATTCTGATCACGCCTAAGATTCTGCCGGAATATATCAGACCCTTAACAGAGTTTTCAAGATCCTTCGGTAAAACCGTTGTGATTGTCAGTGACCCTCGGAATCTTGATAAACTGCCGAAATCCATTGAGACGTATAAGGGGGTGAATCTGCATGGAAATGCTGATTCTTGAGCTGATCTCAATCATAACGCTGACCTTTTCGGTACTTACAGTTTTATTTGAGATTAGGCAGCTGAAAGGAATCCTTCTGTTCCTCTATATTGTCCTGATTTTCAGTTTCTATTTGTGGAAAAGTATCAAGGGGAAGTACGCCACTGCCGGCATGATGGTCTTGATGGCCTTGCCTTGGATACTGGAAAGAACGCAGGAAAATGCATTCTTCACCATTTTGTATACGGTGATATTTACGCTCTATTACAGTAGAAAACTAGGCACGTTGTATCAAGAGGATCTCTCCTTACGATTCAGAATAACCTATGCACTGCTTTTTATCGTGGCACTTCTAGGCACAGTGAACAGTTTTATTGGAAGACTTGTGATAACGGCGCTTCCATTTATGCTTTTGTACTTCTTCAGCACAATTATTCTCACCACTTCACTCCGGCATAGACAGGCAGGGCTGGATGCAAAGAAAACAAGAAGAAACATCATGCTCTATTTGACCATAACAAGCGTTCTGTCAGTGGTTGCAAGCGTTTCGGAGCTGAGAGATGCGTTTCTAAGCGCGCTGAAATTAATATACAACGGCATCTTGGGACTTCTCTACTATGTGGTTTATCCTATTGCTTATGTCGGTTTCTGGATCTTCAACAAAGTCATAGGACTGGTAAAAAAGCTGCCTGAAGCTGAGACTCAGGAAGAACAGGCGCTGGAATCTTTCACAGATGCTTTCCAGGAAAGTGTAGGAGAGATAAACAGTTCACCTTTTTTGAGCACACTAATCCCGTTTATTCTGCTTCTTGTGATTGTGTTCCTGATTGTGAGATTCATGAGAGGAAGGAAAAGACATAAAACCCAGGAACTTCCTTACGAAGAGGTCCGAGAGTTCATGTTGGATGAAAGGGATAAAGGCAGAAGAAAACGAAGAGAAAGATTACCAGAAGATCCTAAAGGACAGATTCGATACTTCTACAGAAAATATCTGAGAGAAATCGAGAAACACACGAAAATAGAGAAATCAGACACTTCTTTCATTGTTGAAGAAAAAGGGAAAGAATACTTCAGGAAAAGTTCTGAAATCAGGGATATCTACACATCACTTCGCTATACGGAAAAAAAGGCAGATGGGAAGATGGTGGAAGCTTTCAAAGAATATGTGGAAGAGGAGCAGAAATAAGAAAGCATAGACTACATAGAAGGCTTTCGTGCACCCGAAACTGCTGAAATGAGGAGAGTTTTATGGAAAATGTGAAGATCGAAATTTTCAAAATAACCGATGATGATCATAGAATACAGGCTCTAAAGCTTCTTAAAGAAGCTTTTCCACAGGATTATGAAAAAACCGAAAAGAATGACGAAGTTGAAATTGCAATGATCCTTTCTGATGAAAGAGTAGCCATTAAAGCCGTTTACGAAGAGAAACTGATCGGTTTTACCGGAGCCATTCCCCAGTACGGAATAACAGGATGGGAACTGCATCCTCTGGTTGTAGACAAAGAATACAGGGGTAGAGGAATCGGAGAAAAACTGGTGTCATTTCTAGAGAAAGAAGTTTCTGATAGAGGCGGTATAACGATCTATCTCGGAACGGATGATGAGGATGGAAGGACCAGTCTCAGTGATACTGACCTTTTTGATGATACCTTCAAAAAAATCGAAGAGATCAGAAATCTGAACCACCATCCATTTGAGTTTTATAAAAAAATCGGTTATAGCATCGTCGGTGTGATTCCGGATGCCAACGGGATTGGAAAACCTGACATATGGATGGCTAAAAGAATCGGAAGAGAGAAATAGGAATATACAAAAGAACATAAGAAGGAGAAATAAGAAATGGATACTGTTTTTAAGCTACCTGTTAACGAGGTAATCGAAAAGAGAAAATCGGTGAGAACTTTTTTAGAAAAACCGCTGAGCGACCAGGATAAGAAAGAGCTTCAATCCTACATGGAAACCCTGGAGAATCCATTTGGAGTAGAAGTGAAGTTTTCATTTCTTGAAACTGGAGAAAAAAAGAAAGCACTTGGTACATATGGAGTCATAAAGGGTACAGTGGATTATATCGGTGCTGCAGTGAAAAAGGGACCCTTTGCGCTTGAAGCTTTGGGATATGAAATGGAGAAACTGATTCTTTACGCGGCTTCCAAGGAAATTGGGACCTGCTGGCTGGGTGGTACATTTAAACGGGAGGATTTTAAAAAAGCCATGGATATCGAAGACGGATTCCTCTTTCCAGCGATAACGCCAGTTGGATATCCAAAGGATGCTAAAAGTCTGACTGATAATCTGGTCAGGTTCATCGCCAAGGGTGATCTGAGAAAACCATGGGAAGAACTTTTCTTCAGAGATGATTTCAGTCAGACTCTGTCGGAAGAAGAGGCAAAAGAGTATAAAGATGTGCTAGAGATGGTCAGGATGGGCCCTTCTGCGTCCAACAAGCAGCCCTGGAGAGTTCTAAGGGGCAATGGGTCCTTCCATTTCTACGAGGCTAAGAGCGTTGGATACAGTGACGCATTCCCCTATGATATTCAGGAAATAGATTTAGGGATTGCTTTATGTCACTTCCATCTCACCGCGATAGAGAAAAAATTGAGTGGTAAGATTACAGTCGAGACTGTATCTGAACTAAAGGCACCCGAAAATTATAGGTACTGTTTCAGCTGGAGTGTTCAATAAAGATTAATCAGTTTCAATTAGTACATATTTCATAAATAACATTATGGTACAATAATATAAACATTATTCAGAAAATTCTGGAGCGCAATATCTTTTGTAGAAGGTAGGGGAATAGATGGAGAATCGGAAAAGAGTCATGATCCTCGTCATACTTGTCGCTGTTCTGGTCATGGTAGGTACCATAGGATACAAAATTTTGCTTGATATATCATTTGTTGATGCTTTGTATATGACTGTTATTACAGTTTCAACTGTCGGTTATAAAGAAGTGACTGAAATGACTTCGGAAGCGAAACTCTTTTCTATGCTGATTATCATTATGAGCATCGGTACTGTGGGTTATGTCGTATCAAATATTATATCCTTATTCGTAGAAGGGGATATTAAGGAGGCATGGAAATTAAAGAAGATGGATAATACAATAAATAAACTTGAGAATCATTATATTATATGTGGTGCTGGTGAGACTGGGTTTTATGTCCTTGCTCAGTTCAAGAAGCAGAATATCCCCTTTGTTGTCATCGACAGTGATGAAAAAGTCATAGAAGAGCTGAAAGAAGCGGATATCCTTTATGTGGAAGGGGATGCAACCCATGAAAGCACGCTGACCAAAGCGAGAATATTACAGGCCAAGGGTCTGGTGGCTTCGCTGCCTAAGGATGCAGAGAATGTATATACAGTGCTTACCGCAAGACAGATGAATAGTGAGCTTCATATTGTAGCACGCGCCATCGAAGAAAACGCTGGTGAGAAATTAAAGAAAGCAGGCGCCAACAATACGGTTTCACCTAATGAAATTGGAGGAATCCGTATGGCGACCATGATGCTGAGACCGAAGGTGATCAGTTTTCTGGATGCCATCACTCATGTGGGAGATGTGGTGCTGAGTCTTGAAAATGTAAAAATAAAGAAAGGGTCCCCATTATGCGATTTGGCGCTGAAAGAAAGCGCCATACCTGAAAAAACAGGCCTCATCGTACTTGCCCTGAGAAAAAAAGAAGATTTAGAAATGCTCTTTAATCCTGGACCCAATGAAGTGCTCCGTGATGGAGATGCGATGATTGTACTGGGAAGGGATGACCAGGTGACGAAATTAAGAGAAATCGCCCACGATTTTGAAAGCTGATGCGATCTGATGTAGGAAGCTATTGCAATCTAATGGAGGAAGTTTATGAATCTCAAGAGAGTAATATATAAAATCAAGAGAAGCATCTGGCTCTATCCTGTAATCTATACATTATTTGCCGTACTTCTGGCAAGTACTGTCATTGTGGTGGATTCTCGAATATTTTTTGATATATCCGAGTATATTCCGCGGATTCTGACCACGAGTACTGACTTGGCAAAAACGGTGTTGAGTATCATTGACAGTGCATTTATCACCATCATGACTTTTACGTTTTCAACCACCATGGTTGTGCTTACAATGTATACATCACAGTATTCACCTAGGGTAGTAGAAAATTTTCTCACACAAAAAAGTACGATGAAGTCCTTTGGAATATTTGTCAGCGGATTTATGTATGCAATCATATCACTTCTTTTTATAAGGGAAATGCTGTCAGATTTTAAAATACTTGCAGGCACATTCGGGGTTATCTACATTTTAGTCGGACTGATCAATTTCATCCTCTATATCAATAATGTAGGAACTTACATCCAGGCAAGTAACCTGATTGATCGGTTATATGACAAAGCCTACGATGATATTCTTGCTTATAAAAAAGAAATAGAGAACTATGATTCAATTGGAAAAGAAGAAATAGAGAATTTTGAAACGAAGATTGGGATCAAAAGTTCCAGCAACGGATATATTGCGGAAGTTTATTACAATAAGCTTTTCGAGATTGCAAGGGATAATAAGGTGATGATCATTTTCGATAAACTTCCAGGTCAGTTTGTTACAGATGAGGATATCATTGCGAAAATCTATTATGACCGCAGCAGCGAACTGATGGAAAATCTGTCAGAAAAGATCGGTGACTGCCTGGATATTGGAGACAGCCGTACTGAAGTGCAGGATTTCAGCTTTTCCATCCAGAAGCTGGTGGAGGTTGCCATAAAAGCGCTTTCTCCTGGGATCAATGATCCCAATACAGCAATTCACTGCATCAGAGATCTGGGTCTGCTTTTAAGAGATTTATC
>DATIRH010000083.1:0-1919 GCA_035469845.1 Proteiniclasticum sp.
CCTTGATGGTTCCGCTTCCGTCGATGGAAAAAGTCTGCAGAGCAACCTGAACATTTGCTCCAGTACCAGTACCATCGTCAGTAGTATTACCATTTTCATCTAAAGCATCAATGGTATTTGAGATTTTAAGTGATGTTGGACTTTCTTGTCCTTCTTCTGTATATCCCAATACATGATATCCTCCTGCATTGACCAGATCTCCACTGCTGTCTCTATAAAACGCTCCATCTCTTGTATATAATTTCATGGGTCCTGCGTTATCTTGTGAAACCATGAAGAATCCTGTTCCTTCAATGGCAAGGTCTAGGTCTCTACTAGTAGGCTGCAGTGCTCCGTCGGTCATGATGGTATCAATTGCACCGACTTTCACGCCAAGTCCTACCTGCTGTGCATTGACGCCACCTAGATTACCTTCTGTTGCTTCCTGTGCATTGGCCATGGTCTGGCTCAGCATGTCCTGGAAACGTACTCTGCCTGATTTGAATCCAGTTGTGTTTACATTAGCATTATTATTACCTATAACGTCCATCTTAGTCTGGTTGCTTCTCATTCCGCTTACGCCTGAGTAAAGTGATCTTATCATTGTATTTTCCCTCCTAGGAATTTTATTATTTTGATTTTTTATTTTTCCTGTACCCGTATCAGTCGGTCAACGGGCTTTTCTTCATGGCTTCCTCAAGAGGTCCGGCCACTACTTGATATGAACTGCGCTGTCTATGTTTGTGATGGTCTCGATTTCTTCATTTCTCATGGCTGTGATGATGGTCTTGTTTCTTATGCTGGCAATGAAAGCCGCATCCTTGTATAAAAGAAGACTTTCTCGAGCACCCTTTTTATCTAGGGTATCCACTGCATCATTGATCTTCACCATGTCCTCTTCCGAGAGTGTGATCTGTCTTTTTTCCATTCTGTCCTGTGCATGGGCTGAAAGTTTTACAGTTTCCTGTTTCTTCTGGAGCGATTCCAGATAGAGTCTTTCAAAATCGCCTTTGGACTTCTGCTCCACCTTCCCGTAGTTACCCTGGGATGGGATGATCTGTCCATTTTGTATCTTAAATGACATGCTTATTCACCTCCCACTTCCTGTACCATGTACATTGGATATTCAACATCATTGATTACAGGATAGGCCTGGCCTTCTCTGAATCTTATCTTCTCTACTACGCCTTCAATGCTGCTTTCACCATTGAATACGGAAACATTCTTTCCGACCAGTGAAAAGGACAGCTGCTGCTGGGATAGGGTCGTCATGCTTTCAAGACTCGCTGATAAAGTGCTCAGCTGCTCCAGCATGGTGAACTGGGCCATCTGTGAGATATACTCTCCAGTGTCTGCACTGTTTCCACCCATGGGATCCAGATTCTGAAGCTGCGCGGTCATGATCTTTAAAAAGTCATCCACACCCATGGCGTCATTTGTCTTTACAGCGCTTTGCGTGCTTAATACCTCATTGGGCATACCGATTCCATTGATTTTCATTGTTTCTCCTTTCCTTCCCTATGCGAGAAGATTGATTTCCTTAAGGTCCCTTTCCGGGCTGACCGGATAGAGTGCGTTCTCGCTTTTCTTGTTGAAGTAGCCTCTAAAAGGGTTCTGCATCTGCTGCTTGCTTTCCTGTCTTCCCTGATTTCCTTCTCCTCTGTCTCCAACACCCACTTCGAACTTTCCGATCTGAATGCTATTTGACTTCAGCGTGTTTGAGAGCTCTTCCAGTCTCTCTGTGAAGATCTGCCTGATCTCCCGATTGTCCAGAAGAATCTTTCCTGAAAGCTTACCGTCTTCCATAGTCAGGGTGATTTCCATCTTGCCCAGTTCTTCCGGATGAAGGTTCACCTTCATGGTCGTCTTGCCGCCTTCCTTGATGGTTTCCATGGATTTCATGATTTCTTCTGTGGCATTGTCAAAGGTCTTCTCGAAAT
>DATIRH010000084.1:0-4333 GCA_035469845.1 Proteiniclasticum sp.
ACTCCACTGTGATCGCCTTGGTGTCATGCATAAGAACCACAGCGATATCTTGAATCCAGTGTTCTTCTAAGGTATACATCACATGCTCTGCCATGGCCTCTGCGCTATCTGGTCTTCTACTTGCTGGTTCTCCGTCTCCGGAAAGCGCATTCCAGTCCATCTCATATATGCCTGACGCATTCAGCTTCGCCTGGGCTTCTTTGATGCCATTCCAGCTCATGGAGCCTCCAGGAAAACGGAACACTTTGGAATCAAATGTATCCCCCAGAGTTTCTCTCATGAGATTCCGAGTGGCTATGAACTCCTCCAGGATCACATCTTTATCAGCAGTTCTTCCTGGGTACAGTTTTTCATAAACATGACTGTAGCTGTGTATTCCGATGGCATGCCCATCTTCAATGTAGCGATGAAGCACTTCCTTGTCAGCGTGTTCATCCAGTACATAGCCTGGAATGAAGAAGGTTGCGGGAACATTTCTTCTCTTTAGTAGGTCCAGTACCTCTTAACTCATTTCTACCGGTCCATCGTCAAAGGTAAGAAAAGCGATTTTTTCACCATCATAGGGGACCCCACCCCAGATCCAGCCTCTTACCTTTTCTGTACTGTAAGCATACCTGGAAGCCTTCATGGAATGATTCTTCCCAGGACTCAGCTGATGAAGATCAACCCTGCCTGGAAGGGTTTTTTGAGGATCTAAGCTTTCTCTCAAAGAACCGCGCTGAAATCCACTTACGATCTGATCTTTTTCAGAAGTCCCCACGCCTCCAGTATCCATTAATTCGAGTTCCTCGCCATCGGGATGTTTTGTGCCAGAAAAAAGGAGATCTTTCAGAAAGAAACCCGTCACAGTGATTACTGTTATGATCAGCATCCCTGCAAGGATTCCTCTTTTCTTTCTTTTTCTAGCGATATATCTTTGATGTCCTTCTTTCTTTCTCTGAAATTCATCATATCTGTCCATCTTATCCTCCCTATCCAGAGCGAAATTCATTCGGGTAAGAATTCCACAACCTGAAAAACTTACTTCCACACACCTTCCATAAGGTGCAAATTATTCCTTCTATTTATAAGAGTATATTAAGTATACCTTTCAGGTCTTACGATATAGTTAACAAAGGTTAACAATTCAGTTACTTTACACTTCACTTTTTTTGGTATGATAGAGCTAAGAAAAACTACAGACAAAGGAGATTTATATTTATGAAAGATTATAATGGATTCATCGGTTCTTACACCCGAAAAAAAAGTAAGGGCATCCGGAAATTCAGTTTCAACGAAGAGAAATTTGACATAGAGAACTTCTACGAAGTGGAGGACCCTACCTACCTTGCATTAAATGAGGAAGGTACCATTCTATATTCTTCAATGAGAGACCATGGTGATCATGGCGTCCTTTCCATGAACCTCACAACAGGTATTGTGGACAAGGTTCTTTTTGAGAAGGAAAACACACCATGTCATATCTCATTGTTTGATAACTATCTTTTGGCATCCAATTATCATGATGGTAATCTGGATCTCTACCATCTGGAAAAAGAGATGGTCAGAAAAAGACTTGTATCCATCAAGCATGAGGGAAGTGGCCCCATCGAAAAAAGACAGGATGGTTCTCATCTCCACTTCGCATTGAAAAATCCTCATAATGAGGATATCCTTGCCTGCGATCTGGGCACCGATAAAGTCTACATTTATGCTTTAAAAGAAAGCACCTTAGTAGGAGATACTTTAAGAGAAGATATTCTGGAGAAAAAAGGAGAAGTCCTTCTTCCACCTGGAAGCGGACCAAGACATCTGACCTTTTTAAAGAAGGCGAAATTCCTCTATGTTTTCTCGGAACTGTCCTCAGAAATCTTCGTCTATGATTTCAGAAGCGGAGACTATATTCTGAAGCAGGTCATGAAAACTCTGCCTGAGGACTTCACTGGAGATAACACCGGTGCAGCCATCAGAGTGACCCCGGACAACAGGTTCCTCTATGTATCCAACAGAGGTCATAACAGCATCTCCGCTTTCAGAGTCAAAGAGAATCATCTTCTGGAGAAGATTCAGACTGTCTCCTCTGAAGGAGACCATCCAAGAGACTTCAACATCACACCTGATGGAGAATTCCTTCTTGTGGCCAACATGATTTCCAATGACCTTACTCTCTTTAAAATCAACAGAGACACAGGAAACCTGATTCTACTGAAGAAAGAGATCAAAACCCCAGAACCGGTATCCATTGTATTCCAGAAATAAGCAGTTGAAATTCTGATTTTTCTGCGATGAGATTTCTAACGATTTCTAAACGGTGTACCAATCTAGTTAGTATATTTTATTGAGTTTGTTTATTTTATACGAAATCAAAAGATGCATCTGGAAATTTTCCAGATGCATCTTTTTCTTAACATATATTTTTATTAGTTACTTACTTGCAGTATGGGGACACTTCAAGTTAGGCAACCGCTGTTAACACAAAGGACAGGATAAACAGGACTGTGATGACATAAAGGATCGGATGAACCTCATCTGCCTTCTTGCTAACAATCTTCGCAATGGCATAGAACAGGAATCCGAATGCAATACCATTTGTGATGGATGCGGAGAATCCCATGAATGCGATGACCATAAATGCTGGTACAGCAACTGTAAGATCAGACCAGTCGATGTTCTGAAGTCCTTCAGCCATCATAATACCCACAACGATCAGTGCTGGTGCTGTTGCTGCCCCAGGGACCATCAGTGCGATGGGTGCCAGGAACAGTGAAGCGATAAACAGTACACCTGTTGTTACAGAAGCAAGACCAGTCTTCGCTCCTTGAGCGATACCTGCAGCACTTTCCACATAGGTGGTTGTGTTTGAAGTACCAAGAAGTGCTCCGATGGATGTTGCAGTTGCATCAGCAAACAGCGCTCTTTCCATCTTTGTGTTCATACCTTTTGAACCTTCAACAGAATTGGCATCTTCTTCTGTAAAGATACCTGATTTTCTACCAGCACCAAGGAATGTTCCGATGGTGTCGAAAGTATCTGTCAAAGAGAAAGCAAAGATTGTTGTTAAAGTGATGAACAGTCTATCCATTGTGAATAGTCCCTTGAAGTCCAATTGAAACAGTGTAGGTGCCAGACTTGGGATCTTGAACATAGAAGCTGAAAGTTCAGGAACCTGAGTTACATTAAAGAAGATCCCGATGAATGTAGTTGCAACAATACCGATGAGGATTGCGCTCTTTACCTTCATTAAAAGTAAAACGATGGTTACAAGTAGTCCGATGAGTGCTACCTGAGCGGTTGGATTTGTAAAGTCAGTCAGAGCAGGGATGATGTCCGCAAACATTCCGCTTCCATCACCGTTGTCAGTGATTCTGCTTGCTGTTTCTGCAGTAAATGTAAGGAATCCTGCCTGCTTGATACCAAGATAAGCAATAAATAGTCCGATACCACCGCTGATCGCATACTGAAGTGATTCTGGAATCGCTTTGACGATCATCTTTCTGATTCTTGTTACAGTGATAAAGACATTAATAAGTCCACATAGGAATACTAGAGCAAGTGCCTGCTGCCAGCTGTATCCTAGAATAAATACAACGGTAAACGTAAAGAATGCATTCAGTCCCATTCCTGGTGCCACTGCAAATGGTACATTTGCAACAAAAGCCATGATGAATGTTCCTATGACAGCTGCCAGAATTGTAGCTGTAAATACCGCACCCTGGTCCATACCTGTAAGTCCTAGAATCTGGGGATTAACAAAAATGATATAAGCCATGGTCAGGAATGTAGTGGTTCCACCAAGAATTTCGGTCTTGACGTCAGTACCATGTTCTTTCAACTTGAATAGTTTTTCCATTTTCCACCTCGTATGATTTATTATGATTACTTGTTCATTTTATACGAATGATATCATAAACGCAAGGTATTTTGTTCGCACTATTTCATTCTTTATTCATTTCATGACTGTAAACGATAATCAGGCTGTTTTTTTGACAGAATTCCATGTATTAACGGTAATATCCGTATAACCGCTGATGAAATCCATCTTCATCTCGACTATCATTCGTGTTATGACCCTTCTCATCCCGAATATTAATTTAATCATTCAAAATATATGAACAAGCTATGTTTCCATATATTTCGTGTTATTTATTCGTTAATATTCGTAACTATGCTTTTCTTGACCATACTATTCTTAACCATACTATTCCTACCTATGCAATTCTTAAAGACGTAAAGAAGCGGCTGATTGGTCTCTTAGGGGACCTTCAGCCGCTTCTTCGTACTTTATTCTGATTCGTTCTTATACTTTGTAGACTGTGGATGCAGTGTTTCCACCCTCACCACTCCAGTCGTGGTG
>DATIRH010000085.1:0-18808 GCA_035469845.1 Proteiniclasticum sp.
CTGGATCGGGAAGAAGATCTTGGAGGCGTTCTCAACGAACTCATAGAAACAGGTCATGGATTCATGGGAAATGGAGTCACAGGTGTAGAAGTGGCAGAAAATTTCAAGCAGCAGGTGAAAGACCGTGGCATTGAAGCTAAAGTGAATTCTCTGGTGCTGGAAGTGAAACGGGATAAGACCATAAAATATGTCTCCGGAGCAGAAGGGGTCAGAGAAGTGAGGGCGAAGTCGATTATCTTCGCCACAGGCGCGAGAGAAAGGCCAAGAGGAGAACTTAATATTTCTTCCAATAAATCCGCAGGAATCATGTCGGTAGGTTCAGCAAGAAAGCTGATTGTAAATGCGGGGTATCTGCCTGGGAAAAAGGTGATCATCTACAGCGAGGACATCAACAGCCTCTATCTGGCCAAGATGCTGGTCATCGAAGGTGCAGAAGAGATTACTGTCATTGAACCAAGCCGAGGGCAGAAAGATGACTACGGGTATCGTGAAGATCTAACTGATTTTGAGCAGATCAGAATGCTCTACAGCACGAAGATCATACAGATCAAAGAAAATGGCCGGATTGAAGGCGTCAGAATCAAAAACAGTGAGGGTGAAGAAGAGTTCATCCCTTGCGACAGCCTGATTCTTTCGGTAGGCCTTGATCCTTCCAAGAGACTTTTCAAAAGGTTCAGGAGAGGTATGGATGATATGGGCATGTTTGTAGCTGGGAATGCGGATGAAGTGTCCTATGATCTGAATGTTGTCATGGAAAAAGGAAATACTGCAGGGAAAGCATCTGCTCAGTATCTGAAGAAACTGAAGAAAGAAGAAGTACCCAGTTAGAAATAATTGCAGTGCTGTTTTCAGGATAGTATTATAATTCTGAATAGAGTTCACTTAGATGAAAAGAAGAGCCCCTCCATTAAAATCACAATTGATTTTAATGGAGGGGCTCTTTTACTGACTGCTGAATCAAGCAGTCTGAATCGGAGTCAATTTCTTTGTCACTTCTCTTCGGAGCTGATCGATTGTGGAAGGATGGTTGAATTTATAGAGTTTAAGATGCTCATAGCGCATCTCTGTCAGAAGATTTTCTCCGTAAAGACTCTCAAGGTAAGGCACTTCAAAACGTTTGCTCAGAATTTCAGCCACCATCTTCTGATTCTTATTATCTTTGTAATAGACCTGAATGGCTATGGGCTGGCTGTCAAAATCCTTCTTCTTGATATATTCGACCATGAGCTTTTCTGACAGGTCCGGATCTCTTCCGAAAGTCGGATTCGGCACGGTTACATAATAGACAATCCTTTCGGTTCGAAAGGGCATGGTGGTGATGGTGAAGTCTGTGTCTTTCTGCATGAAATTCTTTTCGATGACTTCATCCTGATTGGAGATTTTCACTTTATAGACAAGGAAAAGAAAGAGGATAAGGGATAGTCCTGTGATAATCATGTAGTAACCTCCCAGGTCACTGTATTTTTTCCGGATAATTTTGCAAAGCTCAGCTTTTTATCAGCCATGAAAAACAGCTCAGATTCTGTTTTTGAATCTTCAGGGAACTCAGCAACACCGATGCTTAAGGTGAGTGGACTTGATACAGCTTCCAGAGCAATGGAGTTGATGGTCTTCTGTATGGTCTTAGCCACTTTAAGCGTGTCTTCTTTCGTCGCACCAGGCAGGATGATCGTGAATTCATCGCCTCCATATCGGTAGGCGGAACCCTTACATCCTACAACATCTCTAAGTGCTGCTCCAACTTCAGAAAGTACTTTGTCTCCAGTTGCGTGTCCATAATTTTCATTGAACTGCTTGAAATCATCTACATCGATGACCATAAGAGAAAAGGATTCTCTTTCATTCATCAGCTTCTTTATGGTGTCTTTATAGCATCTATGGTTATAGATTTTGGTAAGTTCATCTGTGATGGCAAGTTTTTTAATGTGGTCAGTCAGCCTTGTATTGTCGAAGGCCAGGGCAGCTGGACCTGCGAAAGTGATTATGCTGTCCAGTAATTCGTCAGTGATGGGTTTTTCGTTATACCTGTTGTCAACAAGGAAAACGCCTACGATGTGATTTTTTACTATGAGCGGAACCAGAGCATAGTTTTCCAGCTTGAGTTTCTCCATCTCTTCACCAAAATCTCTGGCATCACCACCTTGAACATGAATTGGTGATTTTTGAAGGCAGCACTTTACAATGGGGTTTTCAGCGTCTTTTTTCAGGCTGAAACGAAGATTTTTCACCGTTTCAAGTAAGGAGATATCCGTATCTTCATGGTTTTCAATGACATCATGCAGATTGGCCTGGCTTGTCACCACTTTTCCCCAGACCCGATAGGCTTCCTCTTTGGAGGAGGGTCCGATGGCGTATTCTCCGTAGACTTCATCATCATCCACAAGGAAGAGCGCAGCTCTGTTGAAGCCAAGTCCATAACCCGCTGTCAGTGTGGTGAGTACAATTTTATCTAATTTGCTGATATCGGTAGCACCCTGCATGGAAGAGGTGATTTCTCTTAGAAGAGACATCTCGTTTATGTTCATATGAAGCATTTCAAGCCAATCTTCATTCTTATTGCTTAGTTTATGAAGCTGTATGGAGATGTAAATGGGACTGAGGGAAGCAATCCCCAGAAGAAGACTCTTCGTAAGAAAGGTATCGGTCGGTTCATTAAAATACTGTACTCTTGCAAATATAAATATAAGAGATACAAAATAGAGACTCAGTCCACCTTTCAGTCCGTATCCATAAGTGGCTACGGTCAAGGGAAAGAGGTAGAGTATGAATCCATACGGATTACTTTCTCCAAGAACCGCCATGGCAAAAATGACTACAAGAAAAGAACCTACGGTCATCATAGGCTTCAATAACTTAATATAATTGCTTTTAAAATAATTTATGAGAAGACCTAGAGCAGAAGCGAAAATAAGTATTGTGAATTCATTTTCCAGATGAATTCCTTCGACTGCATAGGCAAGTAGTAGAAGAAAGAAAATGAAACCGTAAAGTATGACTTTGCTGAACTTCATGATTTATCCTCCAGTTAAAAGAAGTCTTTTATACATTGTAACATCAGAGATAGATAAGTTCTATAATTAATTAAAAGGTTTTCATAATAAGTTAAGTATCACTAAAATATTTGTGGAAATGAGAAAAGCAGCCAGGCTCATTTGCTTGAGCATGACTGCATTTTATTTTAAAATTATAATTCCTAATTAAAATTCATTGTCTGTGTGGTACTGATTTTCAGTTTTTCCAAGGTTCGTCTGATCACTAAAGGATCTTCCGTACGTTTCGGCATATAGGTATTCTTGATCGCATCTCCCGACCAGAGAATCGGTGTATGGGTAAAGGATGCGCTGATTTCACCAAATCCATCTTTTTCAAGCTGGACGGTGACCATGGCTCCATCAGGGTCAAGAGCTGATTTATAGTCAACGAACAGGAAATTTCCAAGGCTATAGTAGATGGGTTTGCCATTGTAGATTTCCACTTCCTGAAGAACGTGCGGATGATTTCCGTAGACCAGGTCTACGCCGTTATCTATGAGCATCCGCCCCATCTGTTTCTGTCTCCAGTTCACTTCATGGGTGTTTTGTCCACCCCAGTGCATTGCAGCAATGATATAATCCACATTTTCCACTTCTTCCATCATTCTGATATCTTCCAGGATCTTTTCATCGGATACATAACTGGTATTGAACCCAAGATAGCCAAGCATGCCGACTTTCAATCCGTCTTTTTCGAAGACAGAATAGGATTCCACTTCAATATTTCCCAGCTCAATATTGTCCGTCTTGGTAAGATTGGTACCGAAATAATTGATTCCGTATGCATCAAGGTAACTGAGCGTATCATCGAAACCTTCCTGCAGATAATCCACCATATGGTTGTTCACCACGTTGACATGGGTGATTCCACCTTCTGTCAGAACATCAAGATAGTCTGTTCTATGGGCTTTATAAGTATAGATTTTCTCAGGCTGATGTATGTCTCTTTCCGTAAATACATTTTCCAGGTTGGTGATGACCATATCAGCTGCATCAAAATCTTCTTTAAGATAGGAAAGGAAATGACCGCCACCATGTTCCAGATACTGATCGTCGAAGGGATTCTTTCGACCTAAGGCAGTACCGAGACCCATATCGCCAAGAAGGATGAAATTCACTTCTTTATTCATCTGCATCTTTTCAAGTTCATCAAAGAATCCTTCTTTCACGTTCTTCTGATTCTCATACATATAACGAAGGATGTTCTGCTTCTCTTCTCCATGATCAGGACCTGAAATTTCTATAAGATCTCCTCCGGAAAAGGTGATATCGTATCCTGTAATCTTCAGCAGATCTTCCATAGGGATCATCAGCTGATTGTTCTCGTTGATGTAAGTTTCTCCTGTGAGTCTGATTTCAGACTGATAGATGTTATCATCCTGATATTCTAACATTGCATTTCTTGAATGCACCGAAATAGAAGCAGTGATTCTTCCGTTTTCGGTTGTTTTCACCAGTAGAAGCTCTTCATCAGAGACAATCCAGGAAAATTCAAAATCCAGAAGATGGGACATAAGATCGAGACTCGCATGAGGGATGTCCCATTTTCTTTCTATAATCGTCGCGTTTTCAATCTGTTCATTCTGAAGAGTAAAAGACTCTCCTTCGAAAGGATCATTCATTCCCTTACTGAGTATTTTTTCTTTCATTGATTGAGTATAAAAACTATTTTCTTGTTCAATCACATAGTAACTATATGCTAAAGAGGGATCCTCTTCATCAATTACTTCGGTACCTACCGGTTTTGCCTCTACAGATGCTTCAGCTATATCTTTGTCTTTCCCAGTAAAGAAATTCCCGATAACAACGATCAGGAGGGGAATGACAAGCAATGCTACCCATAAATAATTACGGTGTTTTCTCAAATATTATCAACTCTCTTTACATCAATTTTTGTTAGCAAAATCGTTTTTCATTATATCATATATTCCAGATTGTTAATGTGATTATTAATATATTTCACATGGTTATAAAAAGGTTCTAAATCATGGGAATATGTATGGATACCTATGTATTTACTCATTATATTTTGAAGTGATATAAGATAATATTTGCATTTTTCATATGAGTGTCTGCAGGCGATTATTTTAATAATCCGGATATGAAAAAGAGATTCAAGATAACTTGAACCTCTGATAATCTTATTATTATTAGGTCAAAGATGTTTACTGTACTTCTTTAGATCAGTTTTGAGAAGCAGTTTTTACAGATCAAGGTATTGCCACCATTGCCACTGATAAAATTCCCCTTGGTGAGGGACTTGTCGCAGACAGAGCATTTTTTAGTTTCTTTTGCCTTTTTTTCAGGTTCTGCTCCCTTAGTAGATGAATCCTTCAGTTTACTTGTATTCATCTTGCCCTTGGTATTGGAAGGAGGTTCATAACTTTTCTCGATGATCGGTTCTTCTCTTCTGATCACAGTGAATTCCATATTGAAAATACTTTCTTTAAACAGTTCCAGTTCAAATCTCGGATTCTCCTTGTCATAGTACTCTTCAATGACAATGCGTGTAACCTGTGCATCATTTATGATGAGACCGGATTTTTCGATTCCGTCAAAAATACTTTTGGTGATGTTGTTGGTGTCCGGATGTCTTTTTTCGCTTTTATAAAAGACTTTCAGGATTGCTATGAGAGATTCCGTGAATACGATACCCGGATTCTGCGCTCTTGCCATTAAGGTGATGGTGGTTTCATAGATGGAGTATCTGTCACTGTAGCTGCCTGTATCATGAGGCATGAAAAAGCGTCCATCCTTGCTGACCATTTTGAAATTTGATTTACTGATGGGTGTTCCCGGAACAACCACTTTTGCGTAATCTGCCATTGACCAATATACTCCTTTCCTTATCCGTCCATATAAGAAGTCTTAAATGAACATTCATTCTTATTTCATTATATCATGGAACAGAAAGTTCTTTCAGGAAAATGTTTATGTTATTTTAAGATTTTTTGTATATAAATATTGTTAAGGTTATACTATATTAGTTAGGGAACTGAATTGAAATCCATGTGGTTATAGATTTGATCCTCTTCTTATATTAAGGAAGCTGGATCTGAACCCGTAAGGATGGAAAGTTCGTTTAGGATAAGGTCAATGAAGAGAAGGAGGAGGAATCTTGTAGGAAAGATTCCGACTAGTAGAGATGAAAGATGTATATATTTTAGCGATAGAATCAAGCTGCGATGAAACTGCCTGCAGCATTGTAAAAAATGGAAGAGAAGTGCTTTCGAATATTATTTCTTCCCAGATCGAGATTCACAGGAAATTCGGTGGAGTGGTTCCAGAGGTTGCCTCCAGAAAACATGTGGAGAACATCACAGGGGTAGTACAACTGGCCATGGAAGAAGCGGGAATTGATAGAGATGATATTGATGCTGTTGCGGTGACCTATGGTCCTGGACTTGTAGGTGCGCTTCTGGTGGGACTTCAGTTCGCCAAAGGATTCGCTTTCTCCTTGGGGGTTCCTCTGATTGGAGTAAACCATATCGAAGGGCATATTGCGGCAAACTACATTCAATATAAAGAACTTGAGCCGCCTTTTGTATCTTTAGTGGTTTCAGGTGGTCACACTTTTGTGGTTCACGTGAAGGACTATGACAAATTTGAAGTCATGGGTGAAACAAGAGACGATGCGGCTGGAGAAGCTTTCGATAAAGTGGCTAGAGCTATGGGACTAAGCTATCCCGGAGGACCGATGATTGATATGATGGCAAAGCAAGGAAATCCTCATGCAATCAAGTTCCCAAAGGCTAATTTCCATGAAGATACATTAGATTTCTCCTTCTCCGGATTGAAATCTTCCGTACTCATTTATATCAACTCGGAAAAACAGAGGGGAAATGAGATCAATGTACCTGATGTATCTGCTTCTTTTCAGTATGCAGTGGTTTCAGTGCTTGTTGAAAATGCAATGAAGACCATCAGAAGCAGAAATCTTGACAAGATTGCAGTGGCGGGCGGGGTCGCGTCCAATTCAAGTTTAAGAGAAACACTTCTTAAAAAAGGAGAGGAGGAGAATGTAAGAATTCTCTTTCCTGATGCGATTCTCTGTACAGATAATGCAGCGATGATCGGTAGTGCAGCATATTTTCAGTTCATAAAAGGGCATGTATCAGGAAATGATCTCAATGCTAAACCTGGACTTTCTTTAGGTGGGAGATAATTCATGAGTTTTATTGTAGAATCAAACAGCCTTGAAAGGCACAAATTCAAAAAGATGCTCAACAAAAAGAATATCATCAGGATGATTGTTCTTCTCGTTGTTTCGCTTCTGATTTCCGGGTATCTGTATGAAGAGTATCAGGCGAAAATCTATCTTGATCAGGTCAGCGGAAACCGGATTATGGTGAACCAGGTGAACTATAATTATGAAATCTACGGAAGCGGTGACTATATTGTCATCGTGGATGGTGCTTCGGGAGAATCCATTCTTCACAAGAAGAAGCTTATGGAAAAATTTGATGGCAATGCCAGACTGTTTTTCTATGATAGACCCGGTTATGGAGATACCGAAGGAGAATACAAAACGCCAAAAGAAATTGCAGAAGATCTTCATTTCATGTTCAGAAGATTTGGTTGGGAAATGAAGTTCATACTGGTCGGAGAGGAATACGGTTCCCTGGTCATGCAGGAGTATCTGAATCTCTATCCTGATGAGGTCATTGGTGCAGTCTTTGTAAACCCCGTGGGAGAGATGGCAGGCAGTGGGGAGATGACACGCTACAGAGATATCAGAACCGCTTCGTTCTTCTCAAAGGAAGTACTCGGTGCTGTTGGTCTGCCAAGACTGATGCAAAACAGTGGGGTTCTGGATTTCTTCAATGAAGTCAGGTTAGAGAATGAAGAGGAGAAAGAGTTTCACGCAAATCTGAGACTGACTAAAAATATGATGAGCGTCATGAAGACGGAACTAAGCTTCATGGAGTCTTCCGAATCTGTTCCAATCAGTAAGAACCTGATGGGAGAAAATCCATTTCACCTGATTACAAGTAATCGGAATATGGAGAGATTCAATCAGGAAAAGTATCTTGATTACAGCAGTGATACTGAAACATTCATTGTACAGGATTCAGTTTCCGATGTGATGCTGGAACGTCCTGGGGATATCTCATCCAATCTTAATGGTCTTATTGATAAGATCACCAGATTAGGTTTCAGAAACAAGTAGCAGAAAATACCAGCTCTATAATAATTTTCAATAGGAAAGAAGCCACTCTGAAAAAATCAGAGTGGCTTCTTTTTAAGTAGCTTCTTTTATGAGTGTCTTTATCTTTATCCATATCTTCAATTGACCAAATGGTCAGTTCTGAAATGAAGCAAGGAGTTCTACTCGGCTAATTCTTTTATGGCAGTCTGTCCTGCGATTCTACCGAAGACAATGATGTCTGTCATAGCATTTCCACCGATACGGTTTGCACCGTGGATTCCTCCAGTGACTTCTCCTGCAGCGTAGAGGCCTTTTATGATGTCTCCATCTACATTAAGTACATGGGTTTCAGTATCAATCTTCAATCCACCCATGGTGTGATGAATTCCAGGAGTGACCTTCAGGATGTAATAAGGTCCTGCTTCTAAGGTCTTTTCCAGATGAGTTCTACCGAACTCTTCATCGGTTCCACCAGAAACGGCTTCCTTATATTTTTCCATGGTTTGAGTCACATCCGCTTCTTCTGCGCCGATTGCATCAGCCACGTCTTTCAGGGTTTCACATTCGACGGCATATCCTTTGGTGATATAACCAGCCAATGCGGCATTTTCATCGCTCATTTCTTTATTGGTTACAAGGTAGGCGATACCATCAGTCTGTTTCAGAATACTCATCGAAACCACATCTCTTGTAAGCAGCTCGTCTGTAAATCTCATTCCTTCAGCATTGATCAGGATTGCTCCATCTCCACGAAGTCCTTCTGTGAACATGTATCCTGAATCAGGATCTGTGGTGGGATGAATCTGAATCTGCTCGATGTCTTTTAGAGATGCATTCATGGCTTGTCCAAGCTCAATACCGTCTCCTGTTGCACCTGCATGGTTTGTAGTGGAGAATCCTACAAGGTCTGGTCTGAAGCTTTCCACCATATCACTGTTGGCACCAAATCCACCAGCAGCAATGATGACTGCCTTGGAACGTATTTCGAAGGTGCTTCCGTCTATAGTTGTTGCTTCAATCCCAACTGCCTGTCCATCTTCTTCAAGAATTCTGGTTACCACAGTTTCCATCAGAATCTCAACATCCAGTTCATTCAGCTTGTTCTGAAGTGCTTCTACAACTACTGGTCCAACAGCTGAACCATCAGCAGGTGTATGGATTCTTGGATTTGTTGCGCCTCCGGATAAGGATACTCGTGTAAGGCCTGCACCTAAATCATTAAGCCAATCCACAGCACCTGCAGAATTTTCTACCAGTACGCTTAGAAGTTCAGGGTCGTTTAATTCTTTTCCACCCTTAAAGGTATCATCATAGAAGGTCTCAGTAGTGTCCTCAATACCTTCCTGCTTCTGGATACTGGTTTCTGATGCGTTGATTCCACCAGTAGCTCTATTGGTGTTTCCACCGACGATGGGCATCTTCTCTACAATGATGACTGACTTTCCTTGACTGGCAGCTTCCACTGCAGCGCTCATGCCAGCTCCACCAGCTCCGATGATCACTACATCTGTTTCTCTATCTGAAACGTCAACCTGTTCCGTTTCCACCTTGATTTTCTTCAAGGCTTCTATATCAGCACCAGCTTCTAAAAGCGCCGCCGTTACAGCCACTAAAACAGCATCTGTTGAGACGGTGGCTCCTGTTACAGCGTCGACCCCAAGACCCTGGCTGGCTAAAATCTTCTCTATAACACTTTCTATCGCAGGTTCAGCTATGGCTGGAGTTTCATCCGCAGCGTCCACTTCGATGCTTTCTATAGTATCTTCGGTTACTGTAACCGTCACTTTAATGGGTCCGTTGTGGCCCGTCTCTTCAGCGACATAAGTACCTGGTGTAAAGATTCCATCTGCTGATGCATTTTCTGGTGTGTTTTCTTCGTCCTGTTTTGCTCCACACCCGAAGGCACCTAAAGCCATGACTGAAATCAGAACCAGTGCAAATACTTTTTGTAATTTTTTCATTTGTTGTTTCCTCCCCTTAGTTTGTTAACCAAAGGAAGTGTAGCATGCAATGATTGTTAAATCAATAACAAAAACTGTTTTTTCATCGTATAATAATAGGTATCCTTTTCATTTGATAAAAGGGTATATCTGCATGAAAATACTTGAAGGCTTAGCATTCTAAAATTAGCAGTGTAAATCTCAATAGATATTTATGGATATAAGTGAGAGAATAATTTAACCTCTAAAAACTGTTTTTCAGGTTAAATTATTGTATTCCACATACAATGAAGAAAGAAAGATTGAAATCAGTTATAAATCAGCCATAAACAAGTCTGAAAGAGTATAAATTGAATAATTTGTGTAAAATTATTTTCTATGACACTTTTCTGTAACATTGATTGGTTATGATAATACCAACGTAAGAGATATTTCATGAGGATAGTCCAATTGAAATAGAAATCGATCACTTTGTGGTCAAATATATAATATAACAGGAGGTTTACCATGAGTTATAAAGATCCTTTTGGACAAGATCCGGATAGAGACGAAAATGAGTACAAAGAAGAAAATGAATATCAAGATGAAAGTATGAAAAATGAAAAGCGGAATGAAGATACAGCAGAATACAATAATGTGCCAGAATACAGTAGAGAAGTGAGTGAGCCGATGAAAGATGTGCGTGATCCGAGAAATGAAGATGCCTATATATACAGAGGAGGCTCTTCCTACGAAGGCGGATATAATGATGGAACCAGAAGAAAGAAGAAAAGATTTTCTGGGCTTTCCATGATTGCGGTAGCACTTATATTCACATTGATGGGAACTTCTCTAGGCATATATAGCGCTTATAATGTGCTGCCAGGAACAAGTTTCTTTGAAAACTCGAAACTTGGCCAGCTCATAGAAAATAGAGTTGAAGCGGGAAAAACCGTACAGATCTCAACACCGCAGCTAAGAGAAGAAGGGCTTACAGTTCCTGAAATCGTAAGCATGGTGCAACCGGCAGTTGTAACAGTTTCTGTAAAAGTGCCTGGTAGCAGCAATTTCTTCAATCCTGAAGGGCAATATGGCGAAAGCATCGGAACTGGATTCATTCTGAATGAAGATGGGCTCATCGCCACAAATTATCATGTGGTAGAGGGTGGAGAAGAAATTCGCGTCATCTTATATACTGGTGAAGAAGTATCAGCTAAAGTGGTGAACTATGATGCAAGCAATGACCTGGCGGTCATCCAGATGGATGAAAATGTTGAAGTTCCAGGCATTGTAGTTTTGGGAGATTCAGATAATGTCGTAGTAGGCGAATCCGTTATTGCCATCGGTAATCCTCTTTCCAAGGAGTTCGCAGGATCTGTGACTTCTGGAATCGTCTCAGCTACGGAAAGAACTATAGCTATCGGCAGCAGTGAATACAACTACATTCAGACTGATGCGGCAATTAATGGAGGAAACTCCGGAGGACCACTTATCAATGCAAGAGGCGAAGTCATTGGAATCAACTCTGCAAAGATTGCAAGTCAGGAAGTGGAAGGAATCGGATTTGCAATTCCGATCAACAATCTGAGTAACGACCTGGATGTCCTTTCCAAAGCCCAGCTTCTTGTAGGAATTGCGGGTAGAGAAGTCAATGAAGCCACAGCAGCCCAGAATGATATTCCGATGGGTGTTCTCGTGGTGGAAGTGCAGGACAATACACCAGCCTATGAGGCAGAAATGAAGGTGGGAGATGTCATTACAGAGTTTGACGGTCAGGAAGTGGCTTCCATTCTCGACATCAACAGAATCAAGAATTCAAAGAATAAAGGTGATGTTGTTGGTGTTAAAGTCTATCGTGATGGCGAATACATTGATCTTCAGCTGACGCTGATTGAAAAACCGTAGAATAATTAATTTGTTTCCCCTTAAATGAACAATAGATGCCTGTAAAGGCAAAAGAGAGAACTGGCTTTTTAGCCGGTTCTTTTCTTTTGAAGATGAAGCATTCATGTTCCGTTAGAAATTGGTGGTTTTGCCTTTATCACGTCATAAATCATTAAGATCCGGCAGACTCTGCTTGGGATCCTATTGAGGAGAGATGCATTCTTCTTAAAGGCTGCAGCAGTCAGAAAAAAAGTCACTTCTTGGAGTCGGGCGTTTTTCTCCTTATGTACTTGACAGAAAAAACTTTGTATTTTACTATTATGTTAGACGATATAACGAGACACATAATAGATGTGTGAAAAGAGGGTTTCTATGAGTAATACACCGATGACAGAAGCAACTTTCTACATTCTGCTGTCTCTCATTCATCCGAGTCATGGCTACGGAATGATGCAAACCATCAAAGAGCTGTCACGGGGAAGACTTCTCATTGGACCCGGGACATTATATGGAGTCCTTACTCGAATGAACAAGGAAGGCCTCATAGAGCTGGTAGAGGAAGAAGGAAGGAAAAAAACATATCATATCACTGCAATGGGAATAGAAGTGCTGAAAGAAGAATATCACCGCCTGAAAAACCAGGTGATTGACGGAAAAATATTGGAGGATGTCACATGAAGAAGAAATACTTTTTTCATCCCAGCTCATTTTCTCTTTCTGAAATTGAAGGATTCTATGAAGAAAAAGCGCGGAAAGGGCTGTTTCTAGAAAAGCGAAATGATTATTTCAGCAGATTCCGTGTAGATGAGCCGAAGGAGCTTCTCTATCGCATTGAAGTGGTGGATTATAGGAAAGAAGAGAACAGAAAAATTTCTGAGGCGCAGGTTGCGGTCTATGAAGATTGTGGTTGGACTTATGTCTGTGGGAATGGGTATATCCATGTTTTTTCTGCAGATAAGACAGCTGATGTACCTGAACTGTACTATAATCCGGAAGATCAGATTGAAACTGTGAAAATTCTAAGAAAAAGCAATTTAAGGGGAATGATCTCAATACTAGTCACCTGGTTACTGG
This sequence comes from Proteiniclasticum sp., assembly GCA_035469845.1. Classification (GTDB taxonomy): domain Bacteria; phylum Bacillota; class Clostridia; order Clostridiales; family Clostridiaceae; genus Proteiniclasticum. Next base: position 13,059 of record DATIRH010000085.1, read on the forward strand.
TGTTTTTAATCAATCAGTTGTCGTATCCTAGCAGGAATCTTTCGGAGACTGCAGAGAGATTAAGTAATGATTTTTATATCATGCTTATAGATACTCCGGCATTTTTCATGGGGATATCTTTGATACTAGTTTATACAATAGGCGAACTCATTTTAGGTATATCCAGCAGTCAGTATCATATTGTAAAGCTGAAAAAAGGGATCCCCCTTCGTATAATCAAGCCCTTTGCCAGGAAACTGAAGTTAGGGTTAAAGAGTATGCTGGCAGTTTCTGTAACTGCTGTACTGATTATGGGTTTCATGGAGATTCTAAGTCTCAAGAAAGATCAAGACCCAAGTGCTTATAACGGACCCTATATGACATTGGAGGACTTTGGTATTGAGAAGGCAGATGCCAGTGAAAATCTGTTCTATATGGAAGAATCCTATAAGCGCAAAGAAACCATCTGGGGAGAAGTCATCAAGACAGAGGAGTACAGCAATACATTCAACGGTAGCGCTTCCTTATATCAGGATGTATATCAGGTGAAAAATGAGAACCTTCGAAATAAATTGGTGAAGGCTTTTAGTACAAGTGATTATTTCGGGTTTTCCTTATATGATTCGGAGAAAATCACTGTGGATGGACTGGATGAAGTGTTTATATTAGATCAGTGGCAGATGGTGGTTGTGAAAGAGGATATTGTGATCCGTATGCTGTATCATCTGGATGATGAACTTTCCCAGGAAGAGATTCTTTTAAAAATCTCGGAAATCTTAAACAGGCGTGAATTATCCTTAGAAAAATAACTACATAAAGGAAGGGAAGTTCAATAAAATTTGAACTTCCCTTTAGATATATAACTTATTTGTTTTTATAATATTCAGCAACATAACATAGAGGAAACGAAAGCAGTCCTGTTTTCCATTTCTTTCATGTTGACATGAAATAGTTTATTTTCTTCTGAAGGTCACATAGTTCTTGTCATTACAGTAGATGATCTCAAGACCCACGATTTCAGCAATGATCTCCATGGTCTTCTTTCTGTAGAAGGCGATATGAGAACGATCGCGCATATAGTGCCAATTTCTGAAATGCTCCTCATCACTCTGATGAAACTGCGTCATGACAGCAAGGATGCTGTTCTCTTTCATGGCTTCTTTCATGGTCCGGAAATGAACCAGGGGATCGGCCAAATGCTCAACGACTTCTGTTGAAGTGACAAGATCATATGTTTTCCCCTCATATGTTTTTTTCGGTGCATAGAAAAGATCGTAGATATCCATTTTGTATCCGTAATCTCTTTCTAGAAGCATGGCAAGAACAGGTGAAGGACCAGAGCCGAAGTCCAGTCCCTGTCTTCCTCCATTGTCAAAAGGAAACACTGCTTCATCTAGGAATCTTCTGAAATAGTCCACATATCGGGGATCTTCTATGGAGTTTTCATGGGTATCATAGATTTTGAGCTCATCTTCCTTAGAAATGAAATCTTCCGGATCTTTAAAGATAAATTCACAGCGGCTGCATACATGATAGTCCACATCAAAGATATCGTTATGGAAACTCCATGTATCATTTCCGCAGATTCGGCATAGTTTATTCATAAGTGCCTCCTTTATATTATTTATTAGAACAGATAAAGTTTTAAACATCCTCTGAACGTGTTTTTGATTTCTGATTATACCATAAAAATATAATCAGGAGCATCTACCTCAATTGAACAAAGATGAACGAAAAAATATTCTCATTCAATATGATGCAGGTTCAGATAGGGGTATATTGTAGATAGAATTAGTATACTCATAATCAATTAAGGACTATCGATGAGGAGCTGAAATCATGAAAAGAAGAAACATTACCATAACAATCGTTCTACTAGCCTTATTTACTGCAATCATCCTTTGGAGACTCACTGATGCAAATCCTTTGGAAAGCCTGAAGCCAGAAGAGATCCGAGAAATAACCATCTCCAGTCCAGGAGAATTTTTCACCATTACCGAGGCAAATGACATCGAGCTTCTGTTTTCCGCACTACAGTCCATGAAGCTCAGAAGAAGCCTAAGCAGCAATAAGGATGGATTCGCATTTCTTATTGATATTGATCTGGAAAGTGGTGAAAGAATCCAAATGTCTGTCTTGTCAGAGGATATTCATATAGATGGCCGTAATTACAGACCCAAAGCGGACCCAAGTGAGGACATCAGACGCGTATTTGATAGACTGGCTAAAGAGTATGAGGTCAATCCATCTTAAATCCGCTGGTATTAAATCCGGGCATTTTAAAAGGCAAAGACGTAGGGGAGCACGCTTTGCCTTTAGGGATGTAATTATTTCTGAGTAAAGATTAAGCTAGAATCTTTCAAACAGAATGGAGTTTTCAAGGAAAATATGTCTGAACAGGTCAATTTCTAAAGTCTGCAGATTATGATAGGTTGCGCTGAATGTGGTGCATGCCCAGGATGGAAGCGTATAGTTATCGGTCAGCTTCCTTAGTTCAGCGAGTAGATTTCCTGCTGCATCATGTTCATCTTCTGTGGTTTCAATCACTTTCTTTGCCTCATCGAAATGTTCATCCATGATGAGAGGGAAAAGATCTACTTCTTCTTTGATGAGATGTTCATGTAGCTCTATGCGGAGTTTTCCGTATAGGCTGTTGATGGCTAGTAGGAGAGACTTATCGTGTCTGTAGTGCGCCTTTACGATGGCTGCTACATACTGGTCAAGATCCTTCAGCACGTTTCTGGTGTAAGTGTGATGAGTGGAGCGGATGTAGCCGATCAGTTCTTCATTATCCATCTGATTGAAGAAGTTCACTTTTTCACCTTCTCCGTCCAGGGATTCCTTGTATTCATGCAGATTACTCATAAAGACTGTTTCATCGACTCCTTTCTCTTTCAGTACTTCACCCAGATTTCTGTGACCATTGCAGCAGAAGTCTATTTTTTCGTCCTGAAAGAAGTTAGCCATTCGGATATCTTCTTTGACGAGGGTGTTTATGCTATGTTCAAGTAAATTCATATCTTTTCCTCCTAGAATCTCACTGCATCTGCAAATACGGAAGCGGCCAGTTTAATTTCGTTTGTGCTGTTTTCAGGATTGAATCTTACTCTCAGTGGGAATTCAATTTTAGACATTCCAGTGGATTTGATGACGTCATAAGATCTTAATGCCTTCATGCCTGCACCTGTCAGGTAATCCTGAACCACTTCCACCGCTTCTCCGGACCAGCCGTAGGAGCCGAATGCTGCAGCAGGTTTTCCTTCTACTTCCAGTTCCTTGAGTTCTTTAAGAATCACTTCCAGATTTCCAGGAATATCCGCATATCTTGTGGATGTGCCGAAGAGTATCCCGTCAGCATACTGAATCTTTGTCAGAATATCTTCCAGTTCCGCTTTTTCTGTATTGATGCTTTCCACTTCAAATCCGAGTTCGATAAGCTCATTTTCCAGCATTCTGGCCATCTTCTTGGTGTTTCCGCTCATGGTGTTGAAAAGAATCAGTGTTTTTATATTCTTCTTGGATTCCTTTGCGCTTTCTTCATAGATCTCGACGTATTTCGTGATGTTCTGGTCCAGCACATATCCATGGGATGGTGCTATCATTTCTATGTCCAGATTTTTCACTACATCAATCATCGGCAGCACATATCTTCTATGTGGATCCATGATGAGCTTGTAGTAGACTTTGTAGTCTTCCAGAATGGAGTCTTCATCTTCCAGTTCAGACACAAACAGCGCTTTGCTGTCTGCTATATGGGTAGAGAAGATGTCGCAAGGGAAGAGAATCTTGTCTTCTTTAAGATAAGTCACCATGGTTTCCTCTGTATGAAGAAATGGTGTTTCGTGGAAGACGAGTGTTTTGGTGCCAAGGTTTATTTCATCACCCGTTCTGACAACCATGAATCTTTCCTTGTCCAGCTTGTACATTTCCATCAGTTCGTACACAGCAAAAGCAGTGCAGACAATCTTCGCATTCTTCGCTTTTCTTGCAAGGCCCCCCAGAGCACCGGAGTGGTCTGGTTCTGTATGATTGATGATGATGTAGTCAAGCGTCTCCAGGTCCATTTCCTTTCCGAGCTTGTCGACGAATTCTTTTCCGAAAAGCATGTCTACGGTATCAATCAGTGCTGTCTTCTCATCCTTGATAAGGTAGGAGTTGTAGCTGGTTCCTTTTTCTAGAATCAGTCTGTGGAATGGAACTTTTCTGTCATCCACTGCCCCTGTCCAATATACTTTATCTGCAATTTCTCTCATTTATTTTTCCTCCTGTTAATTCAAAAGTGTGTTTTACTATGAACTAAGAATACATCGGATGTGGATATAAAGATTTGACCCACATCAATTTTTAGGAAAAGAGAGTTTTCTTTCAAAGATTGATGAATGGATCAACCGTTTAAAAAAAAGAATCCTGCACACCTAACTAAGGAGTGAAGGATTCTTTCTATCTATTTATTGATTATTCCAGATTCAGTTTCTTCTGGAGATGATGTTTTGTGAGGAAGTAGAAAATCACATTCTTGATGATCAGGTACACAAGCATGATGGTGAAAAATAACTGCATCGTATTCATTACAGTGAAGAAATCGTTTGATTCCATCATGTTGAACAGATCACTGAACCACTTGCTGTCGCTGAAAAGAAAGGTGAAGGCAGCGATAAAAAGCGTTTCCAACGTATTGATCACCATGGAGAACAATATAAAAATCAATGTTCCGCCTAAGATTCTGGTTTTAGTGATGCTGTAAGCCTGTGCGATTCCTAAGGAAGCGTAGACTTGGAGCAGGAACTGGATGATGCTCATGAGTATCATCAGCACGAAAATCAGTATAAAGTAAGGATTCAGCTGCAGAAATGATAATTCTCTCAGAATCTCCCTGAGATTGAACTCTCTCCAGGTGATGACAGCCATAGAGAGGAAAAACACCAGTGTGGATGTAAGCACCCAGATCAGTGAAGTGAGAAGCTTTGACACAATGATGCTGGACGCTTTCACAGGAAGGGTAAACATCAGATATCCTTCATCTCCCAGAAGATTACTGTCAAAACGCTTTACCACCATGATGAGTGTCAAGACGCCCAGTCCTATAAAGCTGAAGCCCAGTGCCATAGGCAAAATCATATTCAGGGCGGACATGTAGGTATCGTTGATCCCCCTGATGCCGATGAGGATGGAGAAGGCGATGATGGCGCCGTATATTGGAAGAAAATAGCGGGCTGTAGCGCGCAGTTCATATTTCATCAGTTTATTTAGCATCGGAATACCTCCCTGAACAGTTCGTCTACTGATTTACCGCTTTTCTCGCGGATCGAATCCACACTGTCGTAATCATATACACTACCATTCTGAAGCAGAATCACTTCATCAAAGACCTTCTCGATGTCACTGATCAGGTGAGTGGAGATGATCATGGTGGCATCTTCCTGATAATTGCTGAGAATGGTTTCCAGAATGAAGTCTCTTGCAGCGGGATCCACACCACCAATAGGTTCATCCAGAAGATAAACCTTGGCTTTTCGAGACATGACGAGAATGAGCTGGACCTTCTCCTTATTTCCTTTGGAGAGGGTCTTCAGCGGATGCTTCTCATCAAGATTCAAGACTCTCAGCATTTCTCTTGCTTTTGTAAGGTCAAAATCTTCATAGAAGTCAGAGAAGAAACGGAAAATATCTCTGATCTTCATCCAATCGTTTAGGTAAGTTCTTTCCGGCAGATAGGAGATGATCTTTCTGGAGTCTATTGAAGGCGCTTTTCCCTCAATGAGGACCTGTCC